>NZ_JMFG01000068.1 GCF_000687145.1 Thermoanaerobaculum aquaticum | reverse complement strand
ACCCTGTATCCGTACATTCTTCCTCTTTGTATCTGGAGAGCATGGGAATATGCTGCGTATCGACGCTATGATTTGGAGGAGCCAGTACTAGACATTGGCTGCGGCGATGGGCGTTTCTTTCGGCTTCTCTGGCCAAATGTCCGTTCGGCTGTTGGTGTGGATCACGACCCCCTCATGGTCGAGGCTGCTAAGCGATCAGGAGTTTACCGGGAGGTCTTTCTTGGGCCGGCACACCGCCTTCCGTTTTCCTCTGGGTCTTTTGGCTCAGGTTTCGCCAATTGCTCTCTCGAGCACATGGACCACTTGTCGGAGGTCCTTAGGAGTGTGTGGTTTTGCTTAACTCCCGGGGGGCCCTTCCTTCTCAGCGTGGTAAATGACAACCTCTGCAGATGGGCGACATTGAGGTTGTTGGCGGAAGCTATTGGCGAGCCTGAGCGTGCCCAGTCAGTGCAGGCGGAATACGAAGCATACCATCATTTGGTTAATGCGCTTCCAACCGAGGTTTGGGCGGAGAGATTAACCGAAGCAGGTTTCGAAGTGTTGGAATATATCCCGATAGTTCCGGAAGTCACTAGCCGCGTATTTCTGTTTTTGGACAATTTATGGCATTTGAGGCTAAGGGGAGGTGAGGCAGGCATGTTTTTTCAGGAATGGCTGGGGCATTTCCCTAACGTCACCCAAGCCATGCGAAATGTTCTCCATGGACTTCTGCAGATGGAGCGTGATTGGACGGTAACGAGTGGAGTTGTATTCTTTGCCAGGAAACGCAAATGACAGAAAGCCCCTCATGCTGGTGCGGAAATAATGCCTTGGTGGAGTTTAGCTCTGACTACCTCCGTTGTGCGAATTGTGAAACACTCGTGTTTGCTCACGGCTTCGACAAAGATGTCGGCAGGGTAAAGGACGATGACGCCGACCTCTATGGGCGACAATATTGGCTTTCCCACCAAGTTCAGACCTGGGGTTATCCAGATATCTTCGCGAGGGCACGGAAGGATATCCCGGAAAGATGCCTTCATTGGCTCCGGACCCTGTTAAAGTACAAGCTCCCGCCGTCTCGGACGCTAGAGCTCGGGAGCGGTCATGGGGGATTTGTTGCTCTCCTTCGTTTTGCTGGATACGATGCCACTGGTCTGGAGCTCAGCCCGTGGGTAGTTGATTTCGCACGCAAAACGTTTCAAATCCCTGTTCTCCAAGGTCCCGTGGAGGACCAATCGTTAGAGGCTGGCTCTTTCGACGCCATCATCCTTATGGATGTTTTAGAACACTTGCCGAATCCAACCGGAACTATACGACGCTGCCTGAACCTTCTTAAACCGGATGGAATCTTTCTAATCCAGACGCCGCGCTATCCAGAGGGTAAAAGCTACCAGGAAATGCTGGAAGGGGACGACCCCTTTTTGGAGCAGCTTAAGGCCCGAGAGCATTTGTTCCTATTCAGCATGTCCTCCATTCAGCTTTTTTTTAGGTACCTGGGGGTTGGATTCATTCACTTTGAACCGGCCATGTTTCCCGCGTACGATATGTTTGTTGTTGCGAGTCGGCAGGAACCGGTAGTTTGTTCCACGAGAAAAATTACTAAGGCCCTAAGTTCATCGCCGCCAGGCCGCTTAGTTCTGGCTTTATTAGACTTAGATAATCAATTCGGGTCGCTCAGAAGGCTCTACGAGATTGGTGAAGCGGATCGTGCGGAGCGTTT
>NZ_JMFG01000067.1:1223-1350 GCF_000687145.1 Thermoanaerobaculum aquaticum | reverse complement strand
TACCTGACACACCGAGCTGAAACGACCGTAGCGGCAAGCCGCGCACAATCAGGAGGTCGCCCCGACGTTCCCGTCGGGGCGCCTCCTCGTGGACCTGGGAGTGTAGGTGCTGGCCCTCCAGCGTCCG
>NZ_JMFG01000067.1:969-1118 GCF_000687145.1 Thermoanaerobaculum aquaticum | reverse complement strand
ACGCCCCCTTCCTGCCTTTTCGCCCATTCACACCGCGAGGCATAAACGCCCCCCTCGCAAAACCAGATCAGGTTTTCCAGAGCACAGCCCCCAGTTAATTACTCATCGCAGGTCGCTACGACCCGCGCCCGTCTCTGACCACCAGCCTC
>NZ_JMFG01000067.1:604-926 GCF_000687145.1 Thermoanaerobaculum aquaticum | reverse complement strand
CAAACTGACGTGCCGGCCGCGAGGGGTCTCGACGGACTACTGTTACCCTTTCGAAGAGCTCGTGGGAAGGTGCCCGTCCCAGCTGGTTGTCGTGCTCAAAAATAATGAGTCTACGGGCAGCCATACTGCCAGCCGGTCGTGCCGCTGACTGATCGAACTGAAAAGCGGAAAGCAAAGCCTCCCAAAGCAAGGCTAAGTCTTCCTCGCTGAAGCCCGTTTGCTCGGCCAAAAAGGGATTGACAAAACCATAGGCAACGTAAACGGCATAGGGGACGGTAAACTTCCGCCCCATGGTGCGCTCCTTTTCCAAATCACGCTCATT
>NZ_JMFG01000067.1:0-509 GCF_000687145.1 Thermoanaerobaculum aquaticum | reverse complement strand
AGCCCCAAAGGTGCGGATGTCGTAAAAGTTCTTGCACATGAACTGGGTAAGCTGACGCGCTTTTTCAACGTCTTTCGGCAGCTTGTTCGGTTGAGGCTCAATGCCCAAAAACGAGTAGGCCTCTTCGTGGAAAGCGTTCAAGACCGCCTTTTCCTTGAAATAGATACGGAACCCTTCCCTGCCGTTTCTGGTAAGCTCGACGTAGTTTCGCACCTTGCGCTTAAGGCAGACGTCGGTCACCAAGCCATGCCCCGTTTCCGGATCAATGCGCGGGAGGTTGCCAGCGTCCGGGTCACCGTTGGGGTTGGCATCCTTTACATCAAACACATAGACGAAATCGTAACGGTTCATTGTGTCCTCCTTTCTTTTAAACGCCCGCACTTTCCGAATGCTCAGCGCGGCGGGTAAAAAACGCGTTCATTTGGTGATAGTAGCCAAGAGCAAAAAGGGCTTGCTCAGCAAGACCCAAATAGGCAGGAATCTCGTTCAGGGGTGCGAGTATTTCCTGA
>NZ_JMFG01000066.1:352-1316 GCF_000687145.1 Thermoanaerobaculum aquaticum | reverse complement strand
CCCTACATCAAGGGCCACTACAACCGCTGTAAGCCCAGCAAGAGCTGAGCCCATGGCAAATACCGCCATTCGCACCTTTGCAAGGTTTATGCCCAGGACTTGGGCTAGCGTGGGGTTGTCTCGCACGGCACGAATGACCTTTCCCCAAAGGGTACCTCTAAGGAACAAGACAAGAATTGGCAGAAGGACCAGCGCGGTGATGAGCTCGGCCAGCTGAATGCGGGTTAAAATCACGTTGGAGAATTGGTAGGTCTTTTCGATCCCCGGGCGGAGCACTTTTGTTTCATTACCAAAGACCAGGGCAATAACGTTCACAAGTGCCACGTAAAGCCCAAGGGAACTGAGAAGTGCCACCAACGGTGAGGCGTTGCGACGCGCGAGAGGGGCATACAAACACAGCTCGATGATGGTCCCCAGAAAGGCGGCAGCCCCAACGGCAGCCATGACCGACGTAACGAGCGGCCATCGGAGCTGAACATGGAGTGCAAAACAAACGTAGGCAGCGGCCGTGTACACGGCCCCATGAGCAATGTGGAAGACCTTGACCGTGTTGTAGATCAATGCAAAGCCGAGGGCCATGAGGGCGTAGATGCAGCCGTTTACAAGCCCATTCGCCAAGAACTGCAGCAGCACGCTTAACTCTCCTTGTCCAAGCTCTTCTTGAGCTCTGCGGTCAGCTCGGGGATTCTCCCCTGCTCGCTGAACTTACGAAGCAAGCTCCTGAGCTCTTTGAGATCAATGGGTTTCTTGAGGAAGTAGTCGGCCCCCAGGTTAAGCGCTTGTACCAAGGCATCAAAGTCGCGGTACGCGCTCATCATAAGAACCGGGGTCTCGGGAAAGTGTGCTTTTGCCCACTGCAAGAAAGTAACTCCCTCCTGATTACTGGGATCTGATTCTGATAGGCGAATGTCAACCAGCGCCACTTTGATTTGCCCACTCATGGCCTCCTGCGCTTCCTCAACGC
>NZ_JMFG01000066.1:0-281 GCF_000687145.1 Thermoanaerobaculum aquaticum | reverse complement strand
CAAGCAGCTCGTCACACCAGCTCGCCCGCCCACTCCAATCATCTTTTTAGCAAGGACCCTGCCAAAAACTGCGCCTTAGCAAGGTTTAGATGTGACGAAACCATCTCATCAACCAGGCGCAACCAATCCCAAAAGCACCCGTTCCTCCATGCGGTTGAGTTGGTACCCATCAGCGCTCCGTGCTAATCCTCCTAGGCGTGCGGTGCGCCCCACCAACGGGAAGCCTGACAGCACACCTCAAGCAGAGTCCGTTTTGCCGGGGTATAAGCGGTGGTTGCGCC
>NZ_JMFG01000065.1 GCF_000687145.1 Thermoanaerobaculum aquaticum | reverse complement strand
GCGGGTGATGTTGGTTTTCGTTTTGGAAAACCGCACGGTGGGAGGATCACCACTGAGGTTCAGGTCATCCCACCGCAGCTTGAGCGGTTCTCCGGGGCGGCAACCGGTGGTGCGCAAAAGCAGGAAGTAGGCCCGGGCTTCCCGGTCGTCAAGCTCGGCAATGGCTTGGTCCAGCTGCTGAAGCTCCTCCGGGGTGAAAAGGTACGCTTCCTTCACGGGTTTTTCCTTGAAACGCGGTGCCCCTTGGAACGGGTTGGCCTCAAGGTAGCCTTCGCGCTTGGCTTGGGCAAAGCAGGCAGCGAGATATGCCCGCGCGCGGTTGGCAAAGGCAGCGCCTCGCTTGGCCAGCTCACGTATAAGGTCGGCCGCTTCATCCGGCCCGATGCTCTCCAGCGGGCGGTTCGCCCAGCGCTGCCAGGCGGGGGAAGGTTGCGCCGGGTGTCCACGGCCACCGGGGCCACCCTGGAGGTGGTAGCGGTAATGTTGGAAGGAAGCCGTGCCGACTTTTTGCGCGAGGTAGCGAGCTACCCATTCCCCGTAGGTCAGCTCCTTTTTCGCGGCCCTTCCCCCCTGGGGGTCTTCCCCACGGCTCACCTTGCCCAGCACCTCAACGGCTTGCTTGCGGGCTTCGGCTACGTCCAACTCGGGCCATCGCCCCAGGGCCAAGCTCTTTTGCCTCCCACCAAAGCGGTAGCGAACCAGCCAGGTCTTGACGCCGCTGGCATGAACCACCAGGGTTAAGCCCCGCTGGCCGGCGTCGGCATAGAACCGCTGGCCGCTTTCTGGGGTAGGCAGCGAACCCACCAGGCGGTCAGTAAGGCGTTTTCCAAGC
>NZ_JMFG01000064.1 GCF_000687145.1 Thermoanaerobaculum aquaticum | reverse complement strand
GGAGAACCTGGCTCGCTAGGACAGCGTGAGACTTGCCTTTGGAACTTCAACAACTGGGGTTGTAGGCGATTCCTTAGTAGTTGACTCTAGCGATCCGAAACCCCCGACCGAGCTTTAAGGGAAACTATGGCCCAATTGGATCCGGTAACCGAGCAAATCCTGCGGTGGGCCAAACGGGCCGCTCGCGCCGATAACCGAAACGCCCTTACAGCACTGGATGTGCTGTGCGGGGCCTGTGCTGTCTTGAGCGGAGAGCTTTCCCCTTCCGATGCGAAGCCGATTACGCAGGTGATCGGAGAGAGCCCGGTTTGGAGTGAGGACATTGTCCAGCTTCTGGAGCGTGCAAAGCAGGTTCCCGAGAAGGACGAGCGCCTGCCCTTGGACGGCGTTCTGCGCCAGGCGGTACAAGAGGTTTTCGCCCAGGATCCGAAGCTTCCATCGAATCTGCTGCTTTCGGCAATCCTGGCGCAGCGAGCTGACCCCGCCGTAGCTGCGTGGCTCCAAAACAACAAGGTGGTGGCGAAGGCTATTGTCTCTCCGGTGTTCCGATTCCTTGAGGACCTGCGAACCAGAGTTCAGACCTTAGAGCAGAGGTTGAGCGAAGAAGTCCTGGGGCAAGAAAATGCAATCCAAATGCTGGTGAACGCCTATTGGGAGGCGTGCCTGGGCAGGAAATCCGAAGGCCCCCGGGGCATTTTTACATTTCTCGGGCCGCCCGGAGTGGGGAAGACGCTCCTCGCGGAGCGTTTTGCTGCTGTCCTGCAAGAGATCGAAGGGGAGCGAGTTGCCTTCCGGCGGTTCGATATGGGTAGCTTTGCCGGCCCACAGAATTTTGAACAGCTGTTTGGGGCCGAGGGCTTTTACAAGGCGGCTCGTCCCGGGACCCTTACGGGTTTTGTGGCGGAAAATCCTCGAGCTGTGATCCTGCTGGACGAAATCGAAAAGGC
>NZ_JMFG01000063.1 GCF_000687145.1 Thermoanaerobaculum aquaticum | reverse complement strand
CCTGGCTAAGTTCGCCTGGGCCACCCAGCGATTGCGTATCCTCGTTGCTCTAGGCGCTTTGCTTCTCGTATCGTTGTTTTTGGTGCCTTTTCGCAAGACCATGTGGGATTGGCTTGAGCCCGCCGCTACTGTTGCCACCCTGGCGGTAGCCATCCTTGTGTGGTACGGCGAACTCAAGCAGGATTTCCTTAACCAGCTTCCCAAGCGTCTCACTGTTAGCTTTTGGTTCGAATTGGACGGAAGACCAGTAGAAGTCATGACCTGTCAGCGCGCCCCGCTCGTTAGCGAAGGCGACATTCGTAACTGGGGCTTGCAGCTTGGCGGCCAGATGGCCGGGGAAATCGGGAGGTTGGAGATTTCTCCGGACTTGAGAATCGAAGGCCCCGAGGAAGTATGGGACGAAGGGTCTCCATTCCGCGAATACAAGCTACGCTTCACCCTTACCAAACTTCCCACCCATTTGCAGGAAAAGCAAAATCAGGGCGAGAACCCCCCTTACATCAAATGGGACCTTTCAAAAAAGACACTACTCCCCCAGGACAGCGCCATTCGTCCAGGACCAGCTAGTCGGTAGTCCAAAAGATAAAGGGACTATGACTTACTAGCCTGCTGATTCAAGCGCGATCCAGGCAGGTATTCTTTAGCCAACTGCACTTCCCCAACTGGCCCGTCACACGCCCTCGGTTTAACGAGCGCGTTTCTCGAGGAGCTTCTGAATGCTTTCTCTCTCCAGAGCCTCCTTTTCAAGCAAGTGGTTGGCCAATTCTTCAAGCAGGGAGCGGTTTTGCTGAAGTATTTGGATGGCGCGCTTTTGCGCTCCATTCAGCCAAGCCTGGACACGCTCCCCAGCCTGAGCAGCGAGATTCGAGCGCGCCTCCGGTGGACACTGGCTGAGCACCAGGGGACCAAACTCTTCATCGAGGCCCCATTGCGTCACCGCCCGCCAAGCCAAAGCGCTCGCCGATTCCAAATCGCTCGCGGCGCCGGTGGAAACCTCGTCGGAGGATACGGCCCCCATCCTTTCCGCCTCGCGGCCGGCAAGGTAGACAACCAGCTTCCGTTTTACATCACGGCGGGTCAGCCGGTGCCGTCTCTCGTCCACGCTTAGCCCGACGAAACCGAGAGCTCCGCTCTCGCTGGGAATGATCGTAAGGTAATCGATCGGGTG
>NZ_JMFG01000062.1:1077-1244 GCF_000687145.1 Thermoanaerobaculum aquaticum | reverse complement strand
GCCTATTCTGCGGTTTGTCGTTTCCTGGAAAGGTGGCAGCCTGAACGGGCCGCCGAGTTTCCAATTTTAGAAGACGTTGGTACCGGCTTCGGTGTCTTTCAAATTCGGGGCGAAATGCACTTTGTTCACGAGGAGCCTGAGATTGTGAAGTTTGTTGAGCAGCATCC
>NZ_JMFG01000062.1:586-1028 GCF_000687145.1 Thermoanaerobaculum aquaticum | reverse complement strand
TGCATCCCAAGGTGAAAGGGGTAGCTAACGCTCAGCCGAGCGGCGCAACCATTGCCGGGTGCAACGATTCCGCCTATTGGTCCTACGGCCTCGAGCAAAGCTTCAACTCTCCAGTTTCGAAAGAAGCAGCACACCGCTACATCACCGCCCTCAACGCTCTTTTGGAGGGCCCTAAACGGGAAAAGCATCGGCTGGTTGTGGGCAACACTACCGTTGCCTTTTGGACCGAGCGGCCTACCCCTACCGAGGATGTTTTTGTGGCGTTTGCTGCAGAAGGGTCTGACGCTCTCGCGAGTGAGTTAGCGCAAGACGAAGCGGTTCGAGCGAAGCTCGAAGCGTTTCTGAAAGCTCTGCGGCAGGGACGGCAGGCTTATGCCGAACTCGAGGAAAATCCAGAAGGCACTGGGTACTTTATTTTGGGTTTGGCGGCTCCCACCCCGGC
>NZ_JMFG01000062.1:0-527 GCF_000687145.1 Thermoanaerobaculum aquaticum | reverse complement strand
CGCCATCGAACGGCGGTTTGGAGACTCAGCAAAACGGCCTGATCCGGAGTTTCCGTCAGTTCGGCTGCTACTGCGGGAGACAGCTCGCGAGGAACAGGACATTCCGCCTTTGCTTTCGGGCAAGCTGCTCGAGACCATTGTAACTGGCGCGCGTTACCCAGAAGGTTTGTTTTCCGCGGTCATGCGCAGGATTGCCACTGACCGCGTCATCAACTACGCCAGGGCCTGTATCTTGAAGGGCTACCTGGTTCGCAACTTGCGAAAGGAGGTACCGATGTCACTGGATACCACTCGGCAAGATCCAGCGTACCGGCTGGGCCGATTATTTGCTGCCCTGGAAAAAACGCAGCAAGACGCACTGGAGGGGATCAATTCCACAATCCGGGACCGGTTTTACGCCTCGGCATCGGCTACACCTGCCACGGTGTTTCCCAGGCTGCTACGAACCTATCAGCATCACCTGGCCAAACTCGAACCCGGCCACCGGATTAATAGGGAGAAGCTTGTTCAGGAAATACTCGCACCCC
>NZ_JMFG01000061.1:616-1076 GCF_000687145.1 Thermoanaerobaculum aquaticum | reverse complement strand
CGTGCCGGAAGAGGTCCTGGCCCGCTTGATTGATTCCAACTACGACCTCACCGAAGCCCACACCTACTCCAACCTGGATTCCAAGCGGTGGGATGTGAACTTCACCGCGCTCACCCGGATCTCCCAGGGGCTGGAAGGCCTGCTCTCGTACTCCTACGTGGACTTCAACGACGTGACCCCGTACCTTGCGGATCTTTCCGGCAAGCTCAACGCGGTGCAGGTGGCTCTGCGCTGGACGTTGTAAGTTCGTGACACATTCAATTCCAAAGCCGCCGAGGCTTCTCGGCGGCTTCTTTTTTTGCCAAACCCCTCGTGCCCTGCCCGGGCAGCAGGCGGGACGGGCCCACAAACATGCTGGTGCCCGGGGAGGTAGCTAGGGTTGGAACAGGTGTAAGGGCAGTACAAGTGGCTAAAATACCGCCATGAATTTCGTGACAACCGCATGGATCCCCCCCAGGAA
>NZ_JMFG01000061.1:0-606 GCF_000687145.1 Thermoanaerobaculum aquaticum | reverse complement strand
GAAACTTCTTTGTGGCCGTCTTGGTGTGGCCTCACCATGAGGCCAGTTTTACCGTCAGCCCAAACTGGCTTGTGGTGCACACCAAGGAGGGACTTTGGGGAGACACCACGAGTTTCCCCCTAAAAGGCTTGCGGGAAAGCAAAGTGGTTCGCGTTTCCGGGGGAACAAGGCTTTCCGGGAAGCAGTCCGCCGGTTACTGCGCAGGTTGGTTTACCTACCCTGAGCTAGGCAAGGTTTGGCAGGTAACCGATTGTGGCGAGGACGTGGTTTTGCTCGCTTTTTCTTCCGGTGTCCGGGTGCTGCTGGCGCCCCAGGATCCCGAAGCTTTCCTGGCCGCCGTTTCCCACCGGCAACAGGCGAGCTTTGCCCTGCGGGTCAATCCCCAGGCTAAACGGGGCATAGCTTGGGACCTAGTGGTGCTGGTATTGCTGCTACCCATAGCCATTGCCGTATGGGTCCTGGCGCTCATCCACAAGGGACCAGCGAGACTTGCCTACGCCTTCGAGCCCGGTTTTTTGTTGGTTCGCACCTTTGCCCTCCTCAAACGCTTCGACCTCCAGGGGGCCACCGCCCAGGTGGTGGAGCCCCGCGGTTTGGCGCGCCTTG
>NZ_JMFG01000060.1:922-1144 GCF_000687145.1 Thermoanaerobaculum aquaticum | reverse complement strand
GGCTTTTTAGCGAGAACCCGGAAGCTCGCGCTGAGTTTAGTAAGGTAGTTCACCGCGCCATCAAGCAAGGGGGCGCGCGAGGCTTCGTGCCATGCCACTATGAGCGCGAAAACTCGGTGCTTCGAGACGAATTCTTGGCGCATGTGGACGGAATCGTGCGTGATGCTGCCCGCCATAAGGTTTTGTGGCAGTTGCGCCGCGCCCATAAGACCCTGACATTTG
>NZ_JMFG01000060.1:716-876 GCF_000687145.1 Thermoanaerobaculum aquaticum | reverse complement strand
CACCGACCAGACTGCACCCATTGGTTTCTCCGGGATTCCTACCGAGCGTTTTTCGTCCGTGGTAGGTCTTCATCGTGCGAAGCGGCGCTTAGCGCAAGTCGTAGCTTGGCTCAGGGATCCTTCTGCACTTGCCAGTTTTGGAATCAGCCCTCCGCGGGGT
>NZ_JMFG01000060.1:241-640 GCF_000687145.1 Thermoanaerobaculum aquaticum | reverse complement strand
GGGGGAGTTGCAGTCCAAATGGTACGGCGAAACCGAGGAACGCATTCGCCTCCTCTTTCGTCTGGCAAGAGAGTACGCGCCCAGCATCGTCTTTATTGACGAGATTGACGCGATTGGCGGCCAGCGGCACGCACTTGACCCGGTGCGACAGGGGGTCATTGACCAACTCCTTGCCAGTATGGATGGGCTAGGCCCTGTATCCCGGCCCGTGTTTGTACTGGCAGCGACCAACCATCCGGACCAGATTGACCCGGCGTTGCGCCGCCCGGGTAGGTTTGATGAGGTGATTCCAATTGACCTTCCCAACGCAGAGGCACGAAGGAACTTTTTTGAGCTTTTTCTAGCGCGTGTGCCAATTTCGGGTGCTATTGACGTAAAGCTTTTGGTTGAGCTCACCCC
>NZ_JMFG01000060.1:0-213 GCF_000687145.1 Thermoanaerobaculum aquaticum | reverse complement strand
GGTGCGGGAAGCGGCCTACGGCGCAGCGGTTGAGGGGCGACCAGGAGTTACCCAAGAGGATCTGCTAGCGGCCATTCGCCTGGTCCGCTTTGGCGCGGCCAGTGAGGAGATGGTTTTGCAGCCAGAGGAGCGCAGGCTTGTAGCGTTCCATGAAGCAGGCCATGCTGTAGCGCATCTTTCCCTTTTTCCTGATCACCCGATCGATTACCTTAC
>NZ_JMFG01000059.1 GCF_000687145.1 Thermoanaerobaculum aquaticum | reverse complement strand
GAGGCGGTGATTCCTACGTCAAAAAATGATGTATGTGATGAACGCTCTACCAGGGTCGTAATCCTCTTTTAAGCGAGGCGGTGATTCCTACTCGAATGACACCTTCAAGGTCGTCTTTGGCTCGCAGTCGTAATCCTCTTTTAAGCGAGGCGGTGATTCCTACCGAGGTTCGGTGATCGCAAGGCCCCCGCGTTTGCGGGGGTCGTAATCCTCTTTTAAGCGAGGCGGTGATTCCTACTCCGAGACAGGCTCGTCAAGCTTGTTAATGGCGAGCTTAGTCGTAATCCTCTTTTAAGCGAGGCGGTGATTCCTACGTGTTCGTGCTCGGGGCTGCGGGCGGGCTGGAGCTGGCGTCGTAATCCTCTTTTAAGCGAGGCGGTGATTCCTACGTAACCCCAACCCATACCAACGTCCCGCTCTGGGCAGTCGTAATCCTCTTTTAAGCGAGGCGGTGATTCCTACGGGCGGGGCTGCCGAACGCGGAAGCCCATCTTCGCCTTGGTCGTAATCCTCTTTTAAGCGAGGCGGTGATTCCTACGGCAGAGCGCGAGCGGGCGGAAGTGGCCCGCATCGTTCGTCGTAATCCTCTTTTAAGCGAGGCGGTGATTCCTACGCCACAAATCGCCAGAAAAGGAGGAAACGTCTATGGCTGTCGTAATCCTCTTTTAAGCGAGGCGGTGATTCCTACCAGCCTGGCTGGCCACAGGGCGATGACCGGCCCGTGGAGTCGTAATCCTCTTTTAAGCGAGGCGGTGATTCCTACGAGCTTGGCGTTACCCAGTGGGTTCACGAGAGGTAGTCGTAATCCTCTTTTAA
>NZ_JMFG01000058.1 GCF_000687145.1 Thermoanaerobaculum aquaticum | reverse complement strand
GCGCCCCGCGCGGGCGCGTGGATTGAAACCGTGCCTGATGATGGTGCCTCCCGCGGCATCCGGTCGCGCCCCGCGCGGGCGCGTGGATTGAAACTGTAGTCATGCTTGCGAAATTGTCGAGCGTATAGCGTCGCGCCCCGCGCGGGCGCGTGGATTGAAACCAGCGGTTTATCGTCAGGGGTAATTGCTGGCAAGATGTCGCGCCCCGCGCGGGCGCGTGGATTGAAACCCAAGCAGCCCCTCCCAAAAGCGGGTCGTAGCGGGTCGCGCCCCGCGCGGGCGCGTGGATTGAAACGTGGAGCCAATCAGCGGGGTCCACGCGTTTGGCACGTCGCGCCCCGCGCGGGCGCGTGGATTGAAACAAGGCGTTGCCCCCCGGGGCCGGTATGCTTACAGGTCGCGCCCCGCGCGGGCGCGTGGATTGAAACCGCGGCGACGGCTGTCAACCAGCTGGCTGACGCGGGTCGCGCCCCGCGCGGGCGCGTGGATTGAAACTCATCCAGGTCTTTGCTGGCGGCGGCGTGCAGGAGTCGCGCCCCGCGCGGGCGCGTGGATTGAAACTTGAGGAACGCGTCCAAAACAATGCCCTCAATCCGGTCGCGCCCCGCGCGGGCGCGTGGATTGAAACTCCTCAGAAAGCCCGCAAAACGGCGCCCGTCACATGTCGCGCCCCGCGCGGGCGCGTGGATTGAAACCGGACTCCTTTGACGTCCACCTCGAAAGTGCCTTGTCGCGCCCCGCGCGGGCGCGTGGATTGAAACTCTCAGTGAGCGGTGAAGATGCGGCTGCGAACCTGTCGCGCCCCGCGCGGGCGCGTGGATTGAAACTCCAGAATCCCAAAAAGCAGCCTTACTTGCCTCCAGTCGCGCCCCGCGCGGGCGCGTGGATTGAAACCTGAGGCTTGCCGGCTGCAATCTGGACTGCTCCTGTCGCGCCCCGCGCGGG
>NZ_JMFG01000057.1 GCF_000687145.1 Thermoanaerobaculum aquaticum | reverse complement strand
GGCAACCCCCTCAACGCCGTGGATCCGGATGGGCGCGCGGCGCTTTGGCTCACGCCGTCTCGCGAGCGGGCGATGGCCATGGCAGCCTCCGAGGCCGATTTCGTTGACAGCCTGGCGGTGTGGATGCTGATGAAGGACATGATCTGGTACGCGCTGCCGCAACAGTCGCCCGGCGCTGGAGGTGGCGGACGAAATCCCTCGCAAAGTTCCCAGGGGGGTGGAGGTGGCACGAGTGCCGGGACCGGCTCGAACCAGACAAACACCTCCAGCACTCCGGAGAATCGGCGACTCACCTATGCGGAGGTGGCGGAAATCGTGAAGGAAAACAATCAATCCGGCCAAGCGGACGAGGTCATCATCGCGATTGCGTGGATGGAAAGCAGCTTCGATCCAGGGGCGCATCGGCCAAACCCGGAAAAGGAAACAGCGCGTGGTCTGATGGGGGTCACGAAGGCGGCGGCGCAAGATGTTGGTGCCAACTACGAGAGGCTATTCGATCCCGTCGAGAATATAAAAGCCGGCTCCGCGTACCTTAGACTCCGGACCAGCTGGGCAAAGGGAAATGTTGAAAAGGCCCTGGCTGGGTATGGAACGGGCCCAAATTACGCCCAGGCGATACTGCGATGCGCAGAATGCCTAAAGGCATCAGCCGGGGAGCCAATGACGTGCCTTGTGCAGCTTCATCCTTGAATTGAGCGCTATGGAGGGACCATGCGGGGTTTACGGACCTTATTTCTCGCGATAGTAAGCCTTTTCTGCCACCAGCGTAGCATCAACGGGAACCCGGCCTTTGCCGAGGTGCCCGGGCAGGCAAACTCGCAAGCAGCAGGAGAGATCGCGGTGCTTACGCGGTGGGATGTGGGAAAGGAGCGAGTTTTTTGTGTTGTCTTGGACAACGAACGGCGAAACCCTGCGGAGCCGCCAGAACGCGTTCTGATCATCTATGTGGAGCGACACGGAGGGCGCGAGGAGCTCTTTCGCTACGCAACAATGGATGTTCCGCTTGCAGCTTTCCCCACTGCGGAAAGTAACGGGAACCTGGTGACGGTCTGGGTGGGCGGATCCGCGCTTCGAGTGGTCGTTTTCCATTACGCCAACGGGAAGGTCCAACAAGTGCTTGAGGCTGGGTCGCGGTCGTTTCCAGAGCTTGTTCTGCCCGCAGAAGGTGGGGAACCGGCCATCATCACGTCTGACGGGTCTTACCGCTTTGATCCACTTACGCGCACCACTAGGTGGGAGTGGACGAGGTCGATTGTTTTTCGCTGGGATGGTGCGCGATATTGCGAAACGACCACTGGCTTTGCTGACCGTCTTTCGCCGCTGTCATCGTTAGCTGTACTGAATCGAGGGTGTGTGGATAACCGAAACCAAGTGAACGCCCCGCGGTGATTCCGATGGGGGCCTCGGCGCCTTGCTGGGCGAGAGCGTGTCTGTCTTTCGCGTCGTGGCGCGAGGAAGGAAGGTTCGGAACTTGCTCCGTCAGTTGTTCTGGCTGCTAGAGCCTTGCGTTGCCCGTCGCAAATTACGGAGCGGCAGTCGGCGGTGCGAAAGGAAGTTCGTTGCAAAGAGCTGCAACAGTACTGCCCAGTCAAGTCACCAGCACGGGTAGCATGTACTCCGACGTGGATCACTTGGGCTCGGTGCGGCGGGTG
>NZ_JMFG01000056.1 GCF_000687145.1 Thermoanaerobaculum aquaticum | reverse complement strand
GCTGGCGAGTGCGTTCGGATCCGATGTCTCTCCCTGGCTTAGGACCGGGTAACCATGGACGGAGAGAGGGACGAGGGTTGTCCTCGCACAACCCCGTCCGATCGGTGCCATTATCAGCAGCACAAGCGAGGGCTTAAGTTGGGTCTTGCTGTGCGGGAGCACCTTCTCAGCCAGACGCGCCGTGAAGAGAGCTTCCCGTTCCATCACTTATTGCCGGAAGCCAACCATCGGCCGCGTGATTTCCGGACCACGTCTGTGTGGCACAATGGTCACATGAACGGCCGAACCAGGTACAGCGCTTGGTGTTCCTTCTGGCATGGGTCTTGCTCGTTCCCGGTTGTCGGAGGCGCGTGGTGACCGGGAAAGCGGTAGCTGAGACCTTAGGAACGCAGGCGATGGCAGAAGCCTTGGCCCCGATCCTGCGGATCGAGAACATTCACGCAGGTTACGGAAAAAAGGAAATCCTCCATGGCGTCTCGCTCGCCCTGGCACCTGGGGAGATTGTTGCCCTCATCGGCCCCAATGGGGCTGGTAAGTCCACGCTTCTGAAGGTTGTGGCTGGCTTGCTCCGCCCTTCACAGGGGCACATTTCCTATTGGGGCAAGGACATCACTGCCGTGCCCACTTTCCAGCGGGCCCGGTCGGGAATCGGCTACCTCATCCAGGGTGGCGCTATTTTCCCGAGTCTAACGGCAGAGGATCATTTGCTTTTAGGTCGAAGGTCAGCTCTTCGGGGCGGCCGCAGCCCGCGGAACCACTTTGGGCGGCTGCCCCTTCCCAACGACGCTCGTCGCTGGCGGGCAGCCGCTGGCCTTTTCTCCGGTGGTGAGCGCCAGGCTTTAGCGTTGGCCACGATCCTCGCCAGTGATCCGCAGCTCCTGCTGGCCGATGAGCCTTCTGCGGGTTTGTCCCCGGCGGCCGCCTCCGACCTCTTGGCGAGCCTCGCCGCCGCCAGCCGGGAACGAAATGTCGCCGTACTTTGGGTGGAGCAGCGTGTGGCGGAGGTCCTTCCTCTGGCCAACCGCGCCGTGCTCCTGCGAGCTGGGCGTGTGGCGGCGGAAACGAGCGAGCCTACCCAGTGGCTGGACGGTGACACTCTGAGCGAACTCATGTTCCGGGAGGACTCGTGACTTCGAATCTCGCAGCCGCCGAGCTTTTCGCGCGTGGGGTGAGCCCGGCCGCCGAAACGCAGCCGGTAGTGCCTCTTGAATCCATCAACCTTGTCAAGACGTTCGGCGGCGTTCGCGCCGTGGACGAGGTGAGCCTCTCCTTTGAAGCGGGCAAGGTCACGGCTCTCGTGGGTCCCAACGGCGCCGGAAAGA
>NZ_JMFG01000055.1:1169-2470 GCF_000687145.1 Thermoanaerobaculum aquaticum | reverse complement strand
CCGTTCTTTGGCCACCCGCTGCAGCTCGCGCCGCAGCAGGGTGATTCGGCGCTTAATCACCCGCCGGTCAATTTCCAGCTGGGTTTCGCCCACGCCCCGGGTGCCAATGCCACCGGCTTGCCGGGAAAGGTGCTGCCACCGGCGGGTGAGGCGGGGCAGCAGGTACTCCAGCTGCGCCAGCTCCACCTGCAGCTTGGCTTCCCGGGTCCTGGCCCGCAAGGCAAAGATATCCAGGATCACTGCAGCGCGGTCCAACACCTTCACGCCNNCCTCCAGATGGTGCACCTGGGCGGGGGTGAGGTCGGCGTCGAAGGCCACCAAGCCGGCACCGCTTTCGCTCACCAAGTCCTTGAGCTCTGAAACCTTGCCGCGGCCCAAAAAGGTGGCGGGATCGGGAGCCCCGCGTTTTTGCACCAGCCGCGCCACCACGTCGGCCCCGGCGGTGTCCAAGAGCGCGCACAGCTCGTCCAGGTCGGCGTGCACTTCACCCACCGGCAGCCCTTCGGTGGCGACCCCCACCACCACTGCCTTTTCCCGCATCGCCATCGCTATCATGGTAGGGTGCGAGAGGCAAAAGCGTCAACCAACGGGAGCAGCGAAAACCATCAAACTTTGGCGCAATTCCTCCAAAGCAAGCCGCGGCTCTTGGACGGAGCCATGGGCTCCGAGCTGTTGCGCCGGGGTGTGGCCTCGGCCGCTACCCTGTGGGGGGTCGGGGCGCTCATTCACGACCCGCAGGCGGTGCTGCAGGTGCATCGCGATTACCTGGCGGCCGGCTGTGATGTGCTCACCGCCAACACCTTCCGGGTAGCACCCTATTCGCTGCGGAGGCTTCAGCGCTACCCCAACCCGCAGGAGCTGGCCAAAACCGCCGTGGAGCTGGCCCGGGAGGCAGCCCGATCCGCAGCTCGCAGGGTCGTGGTGCTGGCCTCCATGACCACCCTCGAGGACTGCTACCGCCCCGACCTGGTTCCCGATGACGCTACCCTGGCGGAGGAACACCGGCGCACCGCCGAGGTGCTCGCCGCTGCAGGACCCGACGGCTTGCTTTTGGAAACCTTCAACACCGTTCGCGAGGCGCGGGCCGCCTGCCAAGCTGCGCTAGCCACCGGTTTGCCGGTAATCGTGTGCTTCACCTGCCAAAGTGGAGGCCGGCTACTGTCGGGAGAAAACGCCGGCGAGGCTGCCCGGGCGGTGAGCATCCCCGGAGTCATTGCCGTGGGCGTCAACTGCACAAGGCTTTCCGACCTCATGCCCGCCTTAACGCAAATGGCATGCAGCACCGACTTGCCGCTGGTGGC
>NZ_JMFG01000055.1:994-1146 GCF_000687145.1 Thermoanaerobaculum aquaticum | reverse complement strand
TGGCAGCTTCTCCCGTGCCTTCGGAAAAGTACGCCCGTTGCATGCTGGCCTGCGTGGCCGCCGGTGCGCGGTTGGTGGGAGGGTGCTGCGGCACCACCCCCGAGGACATAGCCGCGGTGCGGGCCATGTTGGACGAGCATTTTCCGTAAGGG
>NZ_JMFG01000055.1:0-978 GCF_000687145.1 Thermoanaerobaculum aquaticum | reverse complement strand
CTTACGCCACCAACCTTCCACCGCTTTTAGCTTTGGCCTTCTCCGAAGACCTACCGGACATCACCGGCAACGCCATTTTCACCGCCGAAGCCCATGCCAAAGCCCGCATCATCGCGAAAAAAGACGGGGTCCTGGCCGGTGTTCCCGCCGCCGGTTTTGCCTTTCGCTTTCTCGACCCCCGCTGTCAAGTGGCCATCCGCCTGGGGGATGGCAGCGCGGTGACGGCAGGGCAAACGGTGCTGGAGGTTTGGGGACCGGCCCGCGCTTTGCTGGCCGCCGAGCGTACAGCTTTGAACTTCTTGATGCGCCTTTCCGGCGTGGCCACCCTCACCCGCCAGTTCGTCTCGCAGCTGGAAGGCACCGGCTGCCGGCTACTGGACACCCGCAAGACCACGCCGGGTTTCCGACGGCTGGAAAAGCACGCCGTGCGCTGTGGAGGGGGTACCAACCACCGCATGGGGCTTTTTGACGCCGCCATGATCAAGGACACCCACATTGCCGCCTGCGGTTCCATCACCCAAGCGGTGGCGCGGGTGCGGGAAGTCTGGGGGGAAAAGGTGCCGCTCATCGTGGAGTGCGCCAGCCTGGAGCAGGTGGACGAGGCCTTAGCGTGCCACGTTCCCCATTTGCTTTTGGACAACATGGACCTCCCCACCTTGCGGCAAGCCGTGGCAAAGGCCAAAGGCAAAGCCGTCCTTGAGGCTTCGGGAGGGGTGCACCTGGAAAACGTGCGGGCTGTGGCGCTCACCGGCGTGGACTTCGTGTCGGTGGGGGCCATCACCCATTCTGCCCCCGCTTTGGACTGCTCCATGGAGGTGGTGGCATGAAGCTTGAGGATCGCCACCACACCCAGGTGCTGGTGCTGGGCAGCGGCGTGGCCGGTCTGGCGGCAGCGCTTGCGGCTGCCGAGCAGGGCGCCCAGGTGGTGGTGCTCTCCCGGGCTGCCGATCCTTCCCAAACCAACACCGCCCGCGCCCA
>NZ_JMFG01000054.1 GCF_000687145.1 Thermoanaerobaculum aquaticum | reverse complement strand
CCAGCGGCCCATTGGGGATCACCTCCAGCGTACCCACCGGGTTGGGGCTCGGAACCCCGGGGAACAAGTCCTCCAGGCGGAACTGCTGCAACGAACGGGCCGGCACAAAAAGGTCGGTGCGCTCGGCCAGCTTGCTGCCGTTGGCGTCGTAAAGCCGGGCGGTGGCGTTCACCCCCTGGCTAGGTGTTGCAAGCCCCACGTTGGTGCGGAAGCCGTCCTGCGTTCGCACGCCGGTAACCACCTTCCTTTGGCCGGTGATCCCGGTGAGGGGCAGGACCGGAACGCCCTGGCCGTAGCTTCCGGCTCCAGCCACGGGGGTGTACACCCGGCAGGCGGCGGCGATGGGCTGGGTGCTCACCACGCTTAACGAGCCCTTAGTGTTGCTCACGCCCAACAGCGAAGCAAAAAGCCGCTTGATGACCACCGAAGAGCGAGCCGGCAAGGCCACCGTTCGGGTGACGGTGCCCCCTCCCTGGTTGTTGCGGTTTTCCGGCAAAAACTCCAAGCTCACCGTGGCCGACTGCCCGCCCAAGTTAGCCAAAGCGAGATCGGTGTCCCAAAACACCACCCCTTGCACCGAGGCGACCACTGGCACGTGAAGTACTCCGGCCGGGGTGGAAGCCTGGAGGTACACCGCGTCGTGGGAGACCTGGTCCACCACCGAAGCCCAGGGGCTCCCCGGCCCCGAAAGGGTGACCACCACGGTCATGGGCACCCCTTCTTGTGCGGCGCTGGGGAAAAGATCCGGCAAGCGCCACTGCTGCTGGTCGTAGGCACCGATGCTCCGGCTCACCGGGCCGGCCACCTTGCCCTGGGTGCCGCGGTAGAGCTCAAACTGGGCCGTTACGCCGCTGGGCCCGGCGGTCACGCCCAAATTGGTGCGAAACGCGCTGTCTTCAAAAAGACCGGTGAAAACGTAGCTCCCTGCAGGAAGCGGCTCCCCGGCGGGGATGCCTTGGCCCAAGCGCTTGCCTGCTTCGCTGGAAAAAGTGCGGGAAAACACCGCCGGGGCCGGCCCTTCCCGCGGGGGCACCAGCACCAGGGATCCCCGTCCGTCCCCTTGGCCAAAAAGGCTTGCCACTGCATCTTCCCAAAGGAGGGCCTGGCGAGGGCCAAGGTTTACGCTCCGGGTGACGACGGTGCCGCTGCCGGAGCGGCGGTACTGGGCGGTGAGCGTCAAGGGCACGTCTCCAGGGTTTGCCACCACCACATCCGAGCGCCAAGGGGTACCGATGCCCGAGACCCTGGCAATCACCGAGACCACTAGTGGTTCTTGGGGCTTGCGCACCGTGAGGGCTTTTTGCTTTTGCGAGCTGCCACCCGGGCCGGTGACCGTGAGGGTTACGGTGAACGTGCCGGCGGCGGCATACACGTGGCTGGGGTGGGTTTGGTTGGAGCTGCTGCCGTCCCCAAAGTTCCAGGAGGAGC
>NZ_JMFG01000053.1 GCF_000687145.1 Thermoanaerobaculum aquaticum | reverse complement strand
CCCCCGCCGCCGCAGGAGCGGCGGCCCCACATCAGATAGCTGCCGTCCTCACATCGCAAATGGTGGATTTGCAAAGCGACCGGTAGGATTAGATTCCAAGCAGAATGACTTCTCCAGAGACGGTCCCGCAAGCGAACGGCGAAAGATTCGCTGCTCGCTGGCTTTCGCCACGCTATGTCTGCACCGCCGAGCCCGCCAGTGACAGGGCCCGCGCCCACGTTAGTTTTCGGCCATTGGAAGTCCTTGACAGAAGCGAGATTGCAACCTATTCTGTGTTACAAGAAAGGGGGTTCTGTGCTCAACCCAGCTCTTTTGACCTTAGCGGCAGTTATTGTTCCGCCTGGCGGGGCGATTACGCTGGAGCAAGTGTTGGCCTCGGCGCCGCCGGAGCTAGTGACGCAAATCCAGCCGCACAGCCTCGAGGCCGTGCGAGAGGGTGAAATCCCCCTGGAGGAGTTTGCCCGCTCGTTGGGGATTTCGGTTTTTCCCCAGGCAGCGCCTACGGAACTCCAAGAAAAGCAGTTCATTACCCACTGGCTTTACCACTATTACGCGTTGAGCGCCGGAATTGACGAGGACCCGGTTGGCGAAGCCACCATTTCGGGCCGATGTTCTTCGCTGCCAATCACAGACGTCCCCCAGGCACCAACCATGGGCGCGCAGCTATGGAGCGACAAGACGATCTATTCCGCTTACTATCAGGCACCCTTTAATAGCAGCACCTGCACCTCCGACAACACGGATTTGACGAAGTACTTCGTAACCTGGGTTAAGAGCCCCTCCGCACAGGCGGTTCGCGCCTGGCTTGGCGCCTCCGATTACTTCAAGCTGTGGATCAACGGCACCCTGGTGGGCCAACGCAACTCAGGGGGTGGGAAGCCTTACACCGTGGACGAGTACAAGTATCCGGCCAACCTCAGGGCGGGATGGAACCTCATCGTGTTTAAACATTCGTTTCCGCAGTTAGGTCCCAGTACCGATCCCGATGACAACAAAAGGTACAAGTACTTTTCCCTGCGGTTTGTGCGCGATGACGCCGGCACCCCAGTGACCAACCTGGTGGCCACCTTTGATCCAGACCCAAGCTGCGATGACAAGGCTCCTTATTCCACAGCCACCCAAACCCGCGTGCTTTTCCCTTCGGTAGCCCACCTTCCGGGGAGAGCGGGCTCCCAGTGGCGCACCGACATTGAGCTGTACAACGGTTTTCACATGGCCTGGGAGTACCGCTTCCGCTACTTCCGAGAAGGCAACAACTCGGGTGCGCCGGACGCCACCAGGACAACGGTGTTGCAGCCGTTTGAAGGCAAAGTTTTCCGGGATGCGTTGCGGTCCTCGGAGTTTTTTAACGTGCCCAGCGATCAAAAGGGGTACGCCTGGATGTCCGGGGCCTATTACTACTACACGATTTTCTATGGTCAGGCGCGGGCCAAAGTCTACAATCAGGCCAGTACCGGCACTTTCGGCATGGAAACCAGCCTGCTCCACCCTTACAGCTTTAGTTACAGGGGCTACTTCTTCAACCTGCGCAACGGGGCCTACCGCACCAACTTGGCGGTGATTCCCAGCAAAAACGAGGGAAGCAGCTATCGCGTGCGCATGATCCTTTCCTCTCCGGAGTTTGGCACCCTGACCAAGGAATGGCCAGCAAACCCTTCGGAGAGACTGACCGGGCTTGCGCAACTGAACGACGTGTTCGGTTACTTCGGGGTGGGCAGCACCAGCACCGATCGGGCCCTGCTTTACGTGGTGTTTTTGGACACCAGCTTCAGCGACCTCTACTTTTTCCCCTCCGTTACCATCAATGACAACGGCACCTCGGACCCCGAGTTCCGCCTCAGCGGGAATCCCATTTCCGATCCGCCGATTTTCTAAGCTCCGCTAGGAGGCAACCAGGGAAGGAAACGGCGTTTACCGGCGAGGTGGCGGGGGCAAGTGGGTTTGCGGTGGGAACTCCGGAAAGCGCTGCACGGGGCGCTGATCCAGATCATTCCACCAGCCCTGCCGCCATTCGAAGTAAGGCGCCCGCTCGAGATAGCCCGCCACCAGGTCGAACTGCTCAATACCCGGGTACAAGAGGTTGGGGGCAAACTCTAAGCGGGCACTGACCACCACCGGCACCCGCCTTCTGCCCCCAAAGAGAAAAAGTTGGGTGAGCGCCTTTTCGAGCATGCCGCTGGTTTCTGCCGGCAAAAGGAACAACGCACGCCCTCCCGGAGGGATGGAATCTACCTGGTTACGGTGCGAGCGAACGCCGTTGATCCGCCACTCCAAAACCCCCGGCCCGGAGGGAAAAGGACCGCGGTTGGTCACCACCAGCTCGACGCCCTTGGGAGAAAGCGAAAAGTCCTCCAGCTGCAACAGGAACGGGCAAATCGCCCGGGAAAGGCGCAAATCCCGCCTGGATTTGGTTTTGCCAATTTTCACTTCCAGGCTTACCAGGTGTTCGGGTTTTCGGGGCTCCAGCACCATGGCCACCCGCTGGGGGCGCCCACCCTCAAAGGTCAAGATCCCCGAGTACACCTCCTTGCCGTCCACCCGCCAGGAAAAGCGACCCTTTGCCGCGGCCGCCGCAGGTGCCACCTCCGCTTCCACCACGATGGGGGAAACGGTACAGGGGTCCCCGGTTTGCGCGCTCAGGCAAAGGATTAAGCCCGCGTCCCGAACCGCTGCCAAGAGCAAGCTCATGTCTTTAATGTAAACACCATCCCAGCGCAAGGCAAGGGAACACCCAAAAGCTACGGGGCTCAAGGCTTGCGGAAGTCTGGCGTCCCAGGGTGGGATGCGCTGTCAGTGTTCCTTGCCTGTTCCATTACCGGCGGGCTGATCCTCGCACCCCGGCGTAGCCCAGGAAAAACTGCCAGGTTTTCACGGGGGCCTCCAGGTCGCCCGGTCCAGGCCGGGCCTCCAGGCTCACCACCACCGGTGTCAAGCGAGAGCGCCCCTTTTCGCCTGGCTCGGGCCCTGTGAGAGCCGCTTCCAGAAGCGAGCTTGCCGAAGCTGGAAGGTGCAGCTCCGCTGTAGTGCCGGCCGGAAGCGGGTCCAAGCGCTGCTGGCTGTACAGGACCCCGTTGATGGTCCAGCGCAGCGCCACGCTGCCCGAAGGCGCGGGACCTTCATTGGAAAGCCGCACCGTAAGGCCTTTAGAGTTCCACCGGAAGCTATCCAGTTGCAGCAGGAAAGGGCAAACGGGTGGCAACACCATGCGGTCCCGGGCCTCCGAGCCGTGGACAAAGAGGGCCACCTCCACCCGATGCGTGAGCCGCACCGGGTCCAAGATCATGGCGACCCTTTGCGTTTCTGGGCCCAGACCCCGAAGTCGGTCCGATGCCACCGCCTCCCCATCCACCATCCAGCGCACCTCCGCTCCCTCCACCGCGCGCTCGCACCACACTTCCGCTTCCACCAGCACCGGCGGGGTGAGGCAGCTTTCGGGGGACGGCTTGAAGCACAAACTCACGAAAACAGGAACAGCGGCGAGCACGGAAAGCACAACCGTACTATCCACGCATGGTAAGCTTGCGGTCAAGGGGACCGGGATGAAGCTTGAAGAGCTTTTTGACGCCCAAGCGCAGCAGGCGGTGGTGGAAGCGGTAAAAGCGGTGGAAAAGGAAAGCGCCGCGGAGGTTGTGCCAGTAGTGGTGGGAGCCGCCGGTCACTACCCGCAAGCGGCCTGGCGAGCGGCAGCGCTGGGAGCTTTGGCCGGCTCCGCCTTGGTTTCTCTGCTTCTCAAGCTCGTGGAAGTTTGGGGCTGGCCCCTGGAGTTCTGGATCCTCACCCCGCCCTTTGTGGGTGCAGCTTTGGGCTGGCTTCTGGCCTCCACCCTGCCCCCCGTGGCCCGGGTTTTTCTCACCCAGGAGGAAATGACCACCCAGGTGCGGGAACGCGCCGAGCACGCCTTCCTCACCGAGGAAGTGTTTGCCACCAAAAA
>NZ_JMFG01000052.1:903-1483 GCF_000687145.1 Thermoanaerobaculum aquaticum | reverse complement strand
GAGGAAATACGCCCAAGACCAACGAAAAAACATCGCCCGCGGGCCGTGGACGGCGGTTAGAACATCGCTGGAAGGCAAAGGTCCCCCTTCCGCCGGCTGGAAAGTGGGCGTGTGGAGCGCAAAGAAAAGTGCAGTGCGACGCACAAGCAGATGATTCCTCGCTTCGCTCGGAATGACGGGCACGACATGTCATCGGAAGGGCCAGCCCGCTTTTGTCATTCCGAGGGCCCAAGGCCCGAGGAATTTGCTTTGCGGTGGTGCTTCAGTGGAACGAACCCACCGGGAGCGCGGGTGCCACAGTCTTTCCTGAAGACCGCCGCTCCTGCAGCTAAGAAAGAAAGACCTGCGCAGCAGCGCAGGTCCCACACTTCTCGGTTAAACCCACGCCGAAGCGCGGGTCATACACGTCAGAACAGGAATAGACGCCTGGAGTCGGGGTTCTTTCCAAAGAACGTGACGTCCTCGATGGTTTGCACCGCATCGCCCCGGAGCATGGCCCAAAGCAAACGCTCAATGCCAATGCCAGCCCCAAAGGTAGACGGGAAGGGCGGCAGCACGCCCCGTTCCGCAGCGTGAACCA
>NZ_JMFG01000052.1:599-895 GCF_000687145.1 Thermoanaerobaculum aquaticum | reverse complement strand
TGTCCGTCGTCAAACTCCGGGGGTTCGGGGATGATTCCCTGGTCTACGAGCCTCGCCACGATGGCTTTGGGGATCCACTCCCGCAAGCCACCGGAGAGCACCTCCACCGCCGGGAACTCCCGGCCATCCAGGGTTTTTGCCTTCACCAGAATGTCGTAGTTGAAGATTTCGGCGCTGGGGATTTGTCTCAAAGGCCTGCGGGTGCCGTCGGCGTACAGGTAGGGGTAAACCAAATCGTAGTTCTCCCGCAAAAGCCCCACCACGAAAAGGGCCGGGGAGCAGGTCTCCTCCCCCAG
>NZ_JMFG01000052.1:199-570 GCF_000687145.1 Thermoanaerobaculum aquaticum | reverse complement strand
GTTGATCGGGCAGTTGGTCCAAGACCACTCCCAGGGCTTTAAGGCTTTCTCCGGCCTGCTCCTGCACCCGCTGCCAACCGGCCCGCAGCATCCCGCCGAAGAACCTCAAGGCCTCGGTGAGTTCCTCTCGCAGCGTTTCGCGAACTTCCTGGGGCTTTTCAAAGTAGCTGGCCTCATCCAGCTGATAACGGCGGCGCAGCTCCACGTCCAGCTGCGAAAAGTCCAACAGGTAGCGGCCCCGCTGGCGTTCGGCGGGAAGCTCCAGCCGCACGTTGGGGCTGTCCACAAAAACGCCTTTAACGTGCGGGTTCCAGCAGGCCAGGATCTTGGCGTAAATCATGGAATGGGTGGCCACGTACATGCCATCCTGG
>NZ_JMFG01000052.1:0-158 GCF_000687145.1 Thermoanaerobaculum aquaticum | reverse complement strand
ACCTGCGGCGATGAGGTAATCGGTCATGCCATCCACCAGCGCCGTGCGCACCCGGGCCACGTGGGCCAGGGTGGGGCTCAGCCACTTGCGGGCGTAGGTGTGGTGGATGTCCTCCCACAGGGTTTTGCCGTTCGCCCGCAGCTCCTCCTGGTGTTGGG
>NZ_JMFG01000051.1 GCF_000687145.1 Thermoanaerobaculum aquaticum | reverse complement strand
CCATTGCGCAGATGGGCATCGGTCGGCTCTTCCAGGACGTTCGTGTTTTCCCGAAACTCACCGTGCTTGAAAACCTCCTCGTTGCCCGACCGCACCAACGCGGGGAAGGTGTTCTGGCTGCACTTTTGGCTCGGCGAACCGTGGCGCGGGATGAACGCGCGGCGGCGCTAGTCGCCCAAAAGTGGTTGGATTTCGTGGGACTCACGGACCACATCCATCGGCCCGCCGGCGCTCTTTCATACGGTCAGCAGAAACTCTTGGCCATTGCCCGTCTCCTCGCTGCCGGCTCCGAGGTTGTCCTGCTGGACGAGCCAACCGCCGGTGTCAATCCTGCTCTTGTCAGCCGCCTGCTATACTTGATTCGCAAACTTGCTGAGGAGGGCCGCACGGTCGTGCTTATCGAGCATAATATGAACGTGGTCCTCGATGTGTCGGATTGGGTGTATTTCCTGAGTGACGGGGCGGTGACTGCTTTTGGTCTTCCATGTGAGGTCCTAAGTGACCAAAATGTGCGCGCCGCGTATCTTGGCGTAGGAGGAAGGTTAGAAACGGTGTCGCGAAGCTACAAGGCGAGTGAAGGAAGTGACCGACGAAATGGAGGATGATGGGTTCTCTTGGGTGCAGAAAGGGGGAAATGATGTCTGTTGGGACGCATCAACGAATATGGCTGTCAAAAGCTGGTGCCATAGGAATGGCCCTATTCGTGGCATCAGCGTTATCCTGCGGGCGCAAGGGCGGCCCGGGCGCTACGGGAATTCGGATCGGCGCGCCTCTATCTTTGACAGGCAGTGCTGCCGTATGGGGTCAGAAATCTAAGAACGGGATAGAGCTTGCCGTACAACATCTGGCCGAGCAAGGGATCAAGGTCGACGTAGTCTTTGAAGATACGCGTTCTGATTCAAAAAGCGCTGTGACAGTGTTGAACAAATTGATTAGCCAA
>NZ_JMFG01000050.1 GCF_000687145.1 Thermoanaerobaculum aquaticum | reverse complement strand
CGGCTGGAGGTGGGTTACGGTCTGGAATCCGTACTCACCGACGCCACCTGCCGGCGAATCCTGGACAACCTGGTGCGGCCGCGTTTTCGCGCTGGGGATTTTGCCGGGGGGATCGAAGCGGGCGTGGAAGCGGTGGCCAAGGTCATTCAGGGCCAAGCCCTACCGGAAGAAGCACAAAAAACCCGCCAAGAAAGAGCCGGTGGCGAGCTGGGCTTTTTCGGGACGCTTTTCTTCCTGGGAATCTTCCTGCTGGTAGTGGGGACCTTCTCCCTCGCGGCGCTCTTTTCCTCGGGGTGTCAGAGCTGGTTCATGTACCTGTTCCTCCTGCCGTTCTGGACCATGTTCCCCATGGTCCTTCACCCCACGGTGGGGCTTTTCACCGGCCTTGGTTGGCTGGTGCTGTTCCCGGTTCTCAAAGGCCTGTTGTTTGGCACCCCATGGGGGGCCGCTTTTCGCAAAGCTCACCCTGGCTTGGTGCGCATGGGCACAACCCGCTCCCGCGGCGGTTTTTGGTCGGGTGGTGGCTTTTCGGGCGGTGGTTTTTCTGGGGGTGGCGGGTCCTTTGGTGGCGGCGGTGCCTCCTCCAGTTGGTAACGGCCGTTAAAATCGACTGAGAAGCGAAAGGCGCGCCGATGCGGGAAAGCAAGGACACCAGAGCGCTTTTGGCCACGGTAGGGATGGCGGTTTTGTTTGGCACCTCGTTTGTGGCTTCAAAGGTGGCTTTGGGCGGATTTTCTCCCACCCAGCTCATCTTTTTGCGGTTTGCTATTGCTGCCCTATTTTTTGTGGCAGCCGGACGCTTTTTGCCGGCCCAAGCCCTTACCCGCGAGCAACGCAAGCAGGTCTTCCTTTTGGCTTTGCTGGAGCCCGGAATTTACTTTTTTCTGGAAGCTTACGGTTTGAAGCTGACGTTAGCTTCCACCGCAGCGGTGCTCATTTCTACCATTCCCATCTTTGTCGTGCTTTTGGAGGCCTTCTGGCTCAAGGTGCCGGTTTTGCCGCGGGAGGTGGGGCTCATCCTGCTTTCGCTTTTCGGCGTGAGCTTGCTGCTCACCGCCGGCGGCTGGGATCGGGCCCTCGGCGGCACGCTTTGGGGAAACCTGCTGATCCTCGGGGCCGCCCTTTCCGCCAGCCTCTACACCATCGTGGCCCGCAAGCTCATGGCCAGCGTAGATGCCCTCACCGTGACCCGCTGGCAAGCTGTGTTTGCGACGGCTCTTTACTTCCCCTTCGCCCTGGGCGCCTACGCCCTCGGCGGCAAGCTCCCTACGACGCCTAAGCCCTGGGTGGCCACCGTGTACTTGGGGCTGGCGTGCTCTTTTGGCGCGTATTTCCTGTTGAATTACGCCTTAAGCCGGCTGCGGGCCAGCTTTGTTTCCGCCTTTTCCAACCTGATTCCAATCGTGGCTTCGGTGTTAGCTGTGGTGTTCTTGGGCGAGACCCTTTCCACGCAGCAGGTTTTAGGAGCCGCCATTGCCATTGCGGCCATTACCGCCCTTACCCTGACCCACCGTCCCGCCCCCAGCCCACCACCGCCGAGCGGGTAAGCCCATGTGGCCCCTGGTGCTGGCGCTCGTCGCGCAGGTCCCGCAGTTTTCCGAAAAAGTCGAGGTGCGGCGGGTGGTGCTCCAGGTGCGGGTGTTGGGCGCCGATGGTTCGCCTATTTTGGGCCTGAAAGCCAACAACTTCCGCGTTTTGGTGGACGGGAAAGAGGTCATCCCCGATGTGGTGGAGTGGGTGGATCTTTCCTCCACCGGGAAGGCCCCCTCGGGCGAGAAAGGAGCTGCCCCCGAAAGCCAGCACCTGGTGGTGGTGCTGGTGCAGCGGGATCTGCAAAGGGCGCGGGCTTCTGGCCTTTTGGCGTTTCAAGGCCGCGCTGCTGAGGTGGTGGAGGGGCTTCCGGAAAACTTCAAGGTGGCGCTCCTCATTCAGGATTCGCGCCTGCACCTGGTGCAGGACTTCACCCAAGATCACAGACGGGTGGCGGAAATCCTCCGTCAGGGGCTTTTCCGAGCCTTGCCCTATCGAGCGGGAGAGCCCGAAGGCCCCAGCTTGCGCCGCTTCCTTGACGAAGAAACCTGCGCCCGCGCCGCCACCCCGGAAAAAGGCTTGCGGTTTTTAGCCCAGGCCCTGGCGAGCCTCCCCGGCCACAGACAGGTGATCCTTCTGGGCTGGGGCCTGGGGCGATTCAGCTATCCCGGGGTGTACATGCCCGCCGATTATGTGGCTGCCTCCGCGCTCCTGGAAGCCTCCGGGATTCCGGTGTTTTCCCTGGACATCACCGATGCCGACTGGCACACCCTGGAAATTGGCCTCATTCACGCCGCCGAGGACACCGGCGGGCTTTACGCCAAAACCCATCTTTTCCCGGCCCAAGCGCAAAAAAAGCTGGCAGGCGCTTTGGCCGGTTATTACGAGGTGAGCTTCCCCCGCCCCGAGGGACCGGTGGGCGTGCATCAGGTGGAGGTTCAGCTGCGCGGGGTGCAGGGCAACGTGTTTTGCCGGCGCACCTTTGCCGATCCCCCGGGTCTTCAGCTACCCTAGGTTCATGCGTGCCTACCTTTCCCGTTTTGTGTGTGGCCAGCTGGAGGAAAACCTCGAAAGATTGCAGTTTGAAGTGAGCCGGGCGGCGGCGGAAGGTGCCGATTTAGTGGTGTTCCCGGAGCTTTTTCTCACCGGCTACCGCCAAAGCCTGGAGGCTTCCCGGGCCCGGGAGGTCTTTTCCCAGCTTTCCGCTGCTCACCCGGAGACGCTGTTTGTGTTTGGCGCGGTGGTGGAAGATGGCTACAACCGGTTAACGGTTTGGCAAGCAGGGGCAGAAATCGCCCATTACCACAAGGTGCACCTCTTCCGCCCCAACCGGGAACACGAGCTGTGGAAGGAAGGGGACCGCTATGTGGCGGTGAAGCTCCCCTGGGCCACCCTGGGGCTTTTAACCTGCAACGACGTGCGCTTTCCCGAGCAAGCGCGGGCGCTGGTGCTCCAAGGTGGGGCAAACCTTCTGGTGGCGGTGGCGTGGTGGCCGTGGCGCCGGGATCACGTTTGGCGCACGCTGCTGCAAGCCCGGGCCATTGAAAACGCCTCGTGGGTTTTGGGCTGCTGCATAGCCGCCTGCACCAATCCCCAGGAGCCTTTTGCCGGCGCCGGCAACTACGCCTTCGATCCCCTGGGCAACCCCATTCCAACCCCCAACGACGTGGTGTTCGATTTGGATTTGCAAAACCCACCCCCGCTGGTGGTGGACCCCAGGGAAACAGCGAGAGACGTTACGAGCGTGGTGACGTTCACCGCAATCTCCGGAGGGCAGCGATGAGGCGTAAATCCAGGGGCAAGCAAGCGCAGTTTTTCCTGGCATTTGCGGGCCTTCACCTGGCTGCCGGCTTGGCGCTCGTGCTTGGTCTTACCTCTTGTGGAACCTCCGCCCCAGTAGAAAAGCAGCTTCCCACTATGGTTGGCCGCGTCAGCTCGGAGGGACGAGGTTACCCCTATGGCCGCAGCGACGAAGAGCCCTACGTTCACCTGGAAGAGCTGGCCACCGACGAACAGTACGGCTATACCCCAGAAAAACCGGTGAAGGTTGCCGGGTTGACTCTGGAGGGTGTGACTTCCGGGCCCCAAAAGGAAAAGGCGTTCCTCAACTCCTTGCGGGGTCCCCAAGGGCAAGTGATCGAGTACGAGCGGCTGGGTTCCTGCTGCCCGGTGGAAAGCCAAAATTCGCCGTGGGGTATGGCTCTCTTAGACGTTTTTGCCATCACCTGGGAAGGTGCCAAGGAGCCGGTGGTTTTATACCTCAACTTCTACGATGCGGGCGAGCTCCTCGTCCCCAAGGGTTTTACCCCGCGACCTTAAGCTTGGTTGTCCAGAGGAATTCGCGCTTAATGTTCGTACGCTGGCGAAGCCCCCTGGGAAGGCCGCATAGCTCCCCGCGGTCCGACGTCTTTTTCGCTTTTTTCGTTACACCCTTCTCCTCTTCAGGCCACCAAACAGCTTCCTGCGCACCCAACAGAGCTTTGGTAAATGGATGACCGCCCCGAGGCGTTGCCGGCCGCAATCTGAGCGTGTTAAGCTCCTCATTTAAAAGGAGTAGCAGTGAAGCTTGAAGAGCTTTTCGACACCCAAGCGCAGCAGGCGGTGGTGGAAGCGGTAAAAGCGGTGGAAAAGGAAAGCGCCGCAGAGGTTGTGCCGGTGGTGGTGGGAGCCGCCGGTCACTACCCGCAAGCAGCCTGGCGAGCAGCAGCGCTAGGGGCTTTGGCCGGCTCCGCCCTGGTTTCCCTGCTTCTCAAGCTCGTGGAAGTTTGGGGCTTGCCCCTGGAGTTCTGGATCCTCACCCCGCCCTTTGTGGGTGCAGCTCTGGGCTGGCTTCTGGCCTCCACCCTGCCCCCCGTGGCCCGGGTTTTTCTCACCCAGGAGGAAATGACCACCCAGGTGCGGGAGCGCGCCGAGCACGCCTTCCTCACCGAAGAAGTGTTTGCCACCAAAAA
>NZ_JMFG01000049.1:1785-3512 GCF_000687145.1 Thermoanaerobaculum aquaticum | reverse complement strand
AGGGCAAGGGAAATACCGTCGTAGTCCACCTCGTTGCCGGTGTGGGTATTGGAAATCTCGGAAGACGTAGCGGAAAGCGCCAGGCTAAACCCGAGGACGTTGGCGTTGTTAATGGCCAGACGGTAGGTGTCCTTCTCCTGGCTTGGATACCACCCGTAGGGCAGGGGTCCCGAGCGCTCGTCAAATACCACCCGATCGTCGAACAGGGGGGTCCGCAGGGAAGGATGCTGAGCGCGCTCGTAAGTTCTGGTAGGCGCGCCTTCCCGCTCCCGGGCGTCGCGGCTGGAGACCGTGGCTTTCACGTGCCAGCCGCCAAAGCTAGCCTGGGCGGAAATGCCTGCGTCCTTAGTGTGCAAGTCCAGGCTGCGGGTGACGCTCACCACGTGGCAGGAGTAGCAGTGAGAGGTGGAAAGCGCTTGCACGTGGCCCTGGCGCCATTGCTCGCGGTAATCGGTGCTGATGGTCAGCCACGGGGCCTGCGGTAATTGGATGTCCGTGTGGTTGGTCAGCTCATCGTAGCGGATGCCGTACCGCGCAGCAGGATCCATGTCGGTGGCATAAACGATCTTCACATCGGCAATGGCCCCCGCCAAGTTGGCCAGGGAGTCGTGCACCAGGCGATGGGGGAGCTTGGAAAACGTGGTGTGCGACCGCACCATCCGCCCCAGTTCAAAGGTCAGATCGTGCTTTTGCTGGTCAGAGGAAAGCGCCAGGCTTTCCAAGCCCAGGTAAAACCCGTCGGCTTTGTACTGCAGCGAAACCGCCGCGTCCGGGCCGGACTGAGTGGTGCTGTACTCGCCCGCCCGGGCGGGGTTGTCCTTTTCGCTGGTCCCGTGGCCTCCCAACTGCACCGTGCCGGTGACTTGCGCCAGGAGGCTTGCGGGGTACCAGGCCAAAAGCAGAGCAAAAAGCGTGTATCGAGCTTTCATGGCTGCCTCCTTATCGCGTCAGCGACCGACCACGGCTGGAAATCCCCTGGGAGGGGAGGTCGGAACCGTGAACTTGCGTGTGGCACTGGGTGCACTTGGTGGCGAAGGAACGCTGATAGCCGTGGGCACCGAGCACGTTGGGGTACTGGCGACCACCAACCGTAAACACCGGCGCCTCGGGCCGCGCTTCCAGCCCAGCATGGAAGTGGAACTCGTGGCACTGCAAGCACAGGAACGGTTCGTTGGCTTGCAAGAGGTTGTCGGCTACGGCACCGTGCGGTTGATGGCAGGTCATGCAGTCCTCTTCCACCGGTTCGTGTTGGAAAATGAAGGGGCCTTCCTTCTCGCTGTGACAGCTCACGCACAGATCGTTGGTGCGCCCTTCCACCGCCAAGGCTCCCGGCTGGGCCGAGTGCACGTTGTGACAGGAAGCGCAGGTCATGCCGCCTTGCCGCACCGGATGGTGCGAGGGCGCGAGGAACTGAGCTTGCACATCCGCATGGCAGTTGCCGCAGGTGCTGTTGGCGCTCTTCCTGGTGTGGATGGTGTGGCAAGAACTGCACGCCACTTCGCCGCCGTGAGCGCTGGCCGCAAAGGCCGCCTTATCACTGCGGCCGTGGCAGCTCAAGCACGCTTGAGTGTCGGCCTGAACGTTCTTGCCAAAGCCGCGAATATCGGCGGGGTCACCGCTTTGAGCGTGAGCGGAAACATCCCCGTGGCAACTGGCGCAACCCGTCACACCGCCCGGTGTCTCAAACGAAGCGATGCGGCTGTGGGTGTTGAGCGCAAACCCGTCCA
>NZ_JMFG01000049.1:818-1760 GCF_000687145.1 Thermoanaerobaculum aquaticum | reverse complement strand
AGCAATACCGGCTGTGAGCAAAATGATTGCCAATCCGAGAGGCACATGCCTCATGGTGATCCTCCTTTCTTTTCAAGCGTGGGAAGGGAACTCAGGTCGAGCGGAAGGTGGACCTCGGTGCTGACAGGCATGGCGGGCCTGGCACGAGGCTTTTCCGCCGCGTTTTTTGGTTTCCCGCCCGGGGAAACCGTTTGGCACTCACCGCCAGCCCCAGTACCTCATCGCTACTAATACTCGGCATTCATCACGGTTTTGTCAAGTCATGGAATCAATAACGATAAATGACTAAACGGTGATGAAATTAGCCGCGAGCACGAAAACCATCACGCCGTTTTTTGGCGCCCCTGAAATTTGCCCCGCGCCCACACTCTGGGGCACGTAGTATGCCCCGGGGTCTGTAGAATTAACTTTGAGGATGGAAAACGCGAACGAAATGTCCCTACGGGATTTATGTCGAGATCGTTGCCAAGCCGAGAAAGCACGCGGAGCTTTTTGGGTCCCTGCTCTAGTGGAAAGCTAGAGAACGTGGGAGGTGGCATGACGATGGCTTTGAGCGAAGGTTCACTACGTCGCGCGGGGGACACGTGGGCAAATTTAGTTGGCAGGGTTTCTGATCAGGTTTGGGCTTTGGGCCCGTGCGGGTGAATCCGTGCCTGCCAGAAAAGAGGTTGCCGCCATGAAGCTCCCACAGCAATTATCGAATGACCTCTTCGCCCACGCTGCCAAAGACCAAGCCCAACGGCACAGACTCGTTGATCACCTGCGGGCAGTAGCAGAATACGCCGGGAACTTCGCCGAGACCTTTGGCGCCGGTGCTTGGGGGTATTTGGTTGGTTTGTGGCACGACGTGGGAAAGGCATCGGAGGCTTTTCAGGCCTACCTCAAAGCCGCACAAGAGGATTACCACCAAGGAGAAATCCGCGGCTCGGTTGACCACTCCTC
>NZ_JMFG01000049.1:0-798 GCF_000687145.1 Thermoanaerobaculum aquaticum | reverse complement strand
GGCATTTCCTATTGCTGGACACCACGCCGGTCTACCGGACAGCATCAGCGAGGGTAGTTGTTTGGAACGGCGACTTCGGAAAAAAGTCGAAACGTGGACGCGAGTCCTGGATTTGATACCACCGGCAGGGGAGCTGCAACTCCCACCGTTTCTCCAGCGGGCACTTGAAAGGCGGCACGTGGATCCCAAAGGAGCTGCCTTTTCGTTGGCCTTCTTCGTTCGCATGCTCTTTTCGTGCCTTGTAGATGCGGATTTCCTGGACACGGAGGCATTCCTCAACCGAGACCAACGCATGTCGCGAACGCTGTGGCCTGAAGATGTTTTAGCACGTATGGAGCACGCTCTGGAACGTTTTGTCTCGCAGCTTCCCGCTGCCACGGCGGTGGACAGGCAAAGAAACATGATACGAGAAGCATGCGTAGCTGCAGCCGAAAAAGAGCCGGGTTTTTTCTCGCTGACAGTGCCGACGGGCGGAGGAAAAACGCTCTCTTCTTTGGCCTTTGCCCTTCGTCATGCAGCAATTTACAAGCTCCGGAGAATTATTTACGTGGCCCCATTTACAACCATCATTGAGCAAAACGCCGATGTCTTCCGCCGGGTGTTCGCTCCGTTAGAAGAGTTAGGCTTGCCCGACGTGGTTGTTGAGCACCATAGTAATTTGAACGTAGAGGACCAAAGCCTTGCTAGCCGCTTGGCCGCCGAGAATTGGGACGCGCCGCTAATTGTAACAACCTCCGTTCAATTCTACGAATCGCTCTTTTCGAATCGCCCGAGCCAATGCCGGAAGCTTCATAATAC
>NZ_JMFG01000048.1 GCF_000687145.1 Thermoanaerobaculum aquaticum | reverse complement strand
ACTGCCGCTTCACGCTCCAACCAATTCTCAGCAGGGCCGCCAGAACCTGGGCCGCCTTTCTTGAAGGAAACAGGCTCACGCCGCTTCAAACGACACATCCAAGAAGCCAAAGGGAGCTTCCCCGTGCTCCAAACGGTCGGCAATAACCCTAAAAGCAAGGGCCTGAGCCTTGGCCAGGGCCTCTTCTTGCGTTCCCCCGTAGGCCATGACCCCGGGGAGCTCCACGACCTCAGCGATCCACCGCCCGTCAATCTCCTGCTCCAGTTCCACGTGCAACCTCATGACGTTAAAGTACCACAGCCATAGGACCTGGAGACCCGCAGGGGCTTTGTTGCGCCTTTTACCTCCGCCGAAGGAAGAGCTCCACAGCCTCGTGGGAAAAGCGGCGGCCCACCAGGTCCCGGCGAGCCAAAGCTTGGCTCAACTCCCCGGCAGCATCCAGGGGCAGCTGCAGCACATCCACAACGCCCCGCCTCACCAGCTCCTCGGTTACGGCTTTGCGAAGCGCACTTAAGCCAAAGCCGGTTTTCGCTGAGACAAACACGCTTTGCCGGGCTTCCGGGGGATCCGGCCAGTCTTCCGCCAGGAGGTCCACCTTGTTCAACGCCACCAGGCAGCTTGCAGGGTCTACACCCAGGGATTCCAACACCTCTTCACCCACCCGCAGGTGCTCCCGGAAGCGGGGGTGGGAAACGTCCACCACGTGAATCAAGAGATCCGCAGAGGCCGCTTCCAAAAGCGTGGCGCGAAACGAGGCCACCAGCTGGTGGGGCAGCTTGCGGATAAAGCCCACCGTATCCGCCACCGCCACCACCAGACCCCCTTCCAGGGCCGCCCGTCGCACCAGCGGGTCCAGGGTGGCAAACAGGCGGTTTTCCACCACCGTGCTTTCCCGG
>NZ_JMFG01000047.1 GCF_000687145.1 Thermoanaerobaculum aquaticum | reverse complement strand
GGCGCGTGGATTGAAACTGCCCCGTTTTAAGGTTAACCACCCACTGCTCCCGTCGCGCCCCGCGCGGGCGCGTGGATTGAAACAGAATAAATCAAACTCAGGCTCCGTTACTAGCTCGTCGCGCCCCGCGCGGGCGCGTGGATTGAAACAAAGTGACGTTGCGAAAACACTCGCAGGCGTACCGTCGCGCCCCGCGCGGGCGCGTGGATTGAAACGAGGATTGATTGCGCGGCAACAAAGGAGGTCTGGTCGCGCCCCGCGCGGGCGCGTGGATTGAAACTCCGCCAGCTCCACGCGTAGCTGCTCGGCTTCCAGTCGCGCCCCGCGCGGGCGCGTGGATTGAAACATGAAATGCTCATATCAGACAGAGCAAAAACCCCTGGTCGCGCCCCGCGCGGGCGCGTGGATTGAAACAGCATCTCCAGCGCCCAGTGCGGGTTGATTTGTCGTCGCGCCCCGCGCGGGCGCGTGGATTGAAACAGAATAAATCAAACTCAGGCTCCGTTACTAGCTCGTCGCGCCCCGCGCGGGCGCGTGGATTGAAACACATCGCCGGGGCTTTGGATATCGAGGACTACTAGTCGCGCCCCGCGCGGGCGCGTGGATTGAAACTGGATGTGCGGTCTGGGGGAGCACACTGCTGCTGTCGTCGCGCCCCGCGCGGGCGCGTGGATTGAAACTCGCTTGGGATTTTGAGGCAAGCACAACACGTCCAGTCGCGCCCCGCGCGGGCGCGTGGATTGAAACGACCGTTGCTGAAACTAGTGTCAGTTGCGGTAACGTCGCGCCCCGCGCGGGCGCGTGGATTGAAACAACGCAGCGCAAAGCAGATGGGAAGCCATGGCTCGTCGCGCCCCGCGCGGGCGCGTGGATTGAAACCACCTCATACTATAGGGCGTCACCAGGCGCTTGGGTCGCGCCCCGCGCGGGCGCGTGGATTGAAACAGAGCCGCGGCAGCTCGGCTTGGGACCCAGGAAATGTCGCGCCCCGCGCGGGC
>NZ_JMFG01000046.1:784-1260 GCF_000687145.1 Thermoanaerobaculum aquaticum | reverse complement strand
GGTTGGCGTAGGCGTTGGAGTAGGTGTTGGCGACGGAGTACTGGCCGGATAGGTGTACTGGGCGCAAAGGGTGTCGGTGGAGTTAATCGTTCTGCAACAGGCAAAGTACATCAACGCTTGGCTGTCGCTGTAATGCCCGAAACCCAAGCCGTGGCCTAACTCGTGGGCCAACATCAAGCGGTAGTTGGTGGCGGAGAGGCACCCGCCAATGCCGTCGTTTACCACCACGAACCAACTGATAATGGTGTACCACGGGGCACCGTCAAAGGTGTGGGTAGAGTAGGAGTACCACGGGCCCCCAAACGCCAAAGTGCCGTTGCAAGGCGCGGACGAGATATCCGAACACGGATCGTTAAAAACCACGATGTTTTCGCCGGCTGGTGGGTTGTCCTGGCCCCCGGTGCAGGGTAGCGTATATGCCTTATCACCGGCGTAACCCAGGTTGTAACTGGTATCGGGAACACCCATCCACATGG
>NZ_JMFG01000046.1:0-728 GCF_000687145.1 Thermoanaerobaculum aquaticum | reverse complement strand
GTTGTACGGCCAACGAACGTATGGGGCAGAGGAGCGAATGTTGGTGCACTGGCTTGGCAACGCCGCGGCGTTCACCTTGGTCGGCAGCTGGTGTTCGTACGCCCGCACGCGGTTCGCATCCCAGGCTCGCTGGCCTGTCGCGACTTCTCGCAAGTGAGGTAATAGCGCAATCTCCCGGTAGGTTTCGGGGATTTCCGGAAGGACCCCGTCGGGCCTGGGAAAGGCTTCCAAACCGCTCACTTCAGGCAAAGGCGCCAAAAGGTGGGAGCCGTCCCGCCCCAGCACTCGTTTTAGAAGGCCATAGGCTAAAGCCGGCGGCTGCCACGCCCCGCGGGGTGAGGGGTTCAAAAACAACAGGTACACCTCGCCTTCCTCAAAGCGGGGCGATCCCGCCACGGCCCATCCCTGTCCATCACGCTCACCGCCTGGGGTTTCCACCGTGAAATGGGAGCCCACCGAAATCTGCCCCTTGACCACCTCCAAGCTGGTAAAGGTCGTTTGGGTAAAAAGCAAAGGCCCCCGCGGAAGGGTTTGGAAGCTTTCGCAGCGGGCCAAAACAACCGCTTCCGCCCCTCGGGCTAAGCTTCCGAGGTTTTCCGGCGGCACCACGGTGGCGGCCTGCAGGAGCGCGGGTAGCAGCATCCCGAGGGCGATCAAGCGCTTCATGGTCTTAGCGTAAGGCCTAAACCTTGAAATTGCACGTGCCAACGGTGAGCGTGCTCACCGCA
>NZ_JMFG01000045.1 GCF_000687145.1 Thermoanaerobaculum aquaticum | reverse complement strand
GATGCCGGCGGCCGCCAAGAAGCAGAGGGAGCCCCAGCAATAGTTGCGGCATAGGCAAAGTACGAAGGTTTCGGGTTGCCTTGGTTGTCGATCAAACCGTGAAAGCGAGAACGGTCGTCCGGTCTGAAACCGGCAGGGTAATCGTACAGTCGGTACCAAAAGACCTTATCCGCTCTGAGGTTGTCCAGCAAGTACGGGATCATATCCCGCAACCACTGCGCCTGACCTTCGAGGCCCTGGTAGTCGGGATTATTTTGCAGCGAGGGATCGCTGGAATAGCCGGTCTCGGTGATCCAGATGGGTTTATTTCCAGCGCCCACCTGCGCCAGAGCATGGCGCACATACTCCATCTTTTGCTGTGCTTCCTCGCGTGAGCCGTAGTGGTGAAAGTTCATGACGTCAAAATAGCGGGCTGCCGGATAAAAGGTATCAAAGAGAATTTCGGTTAGGAAGTTCGCATCGCGGTAGGTTCCATCCAAAGCCAAACCGCCCAGCACGACCTTGGCCTGGGGATTCGCCCGCCTGACGGCGTCGTAGGTGACGGCCAGGAGTTCCGCATACTGCGCCGGCGTCCCGGCCCAAAAACTCTGGAGGTCGGGCTCGTTCCAGACTTCCCAGTACTGAATTTGATCCTTGTAGCGCGAGACTGTTTGAAACACGTAGTCAGCCCATGCTTGGTAATCACGCGGCGGGAAGTGGGTCGGGTCAGCCTCCGGTGGAAGGTCAGGTGGAGCTGATGTGTTCCACTGCGTGGCGAACGCAAGTGTGCCTAAGATCTGCAACCCTACCTGGCGAGCCTTGCTCACCTGAGCATCAAAACCCGCTTCTTCGTAGCGGAACACGCCGGCACTGGGACTCACGATGGCGTACCAGATGCCGAAGCGCACCCATCCGATACCGGCCTGAGCAGCCAGCTCAAACGAGTGGGGCATGAGAACAGAGTCGCGATGAGCACCCTGGCTCACGCCATGGCGATTGCTGCCTGCGGCCACGGCGGGGGTGAGCCGGCGGCGGGG
>NZ_JMFG01000044.1 GCF_000687145.1 Thermoanaerobaculum aquaticum | reverse complement strand
CAATGGCACCCTGGCCTCACGCCTTTACGTGAGCGCCCAATAACGCGAGGACTCCGAGCAAAACAAGAAGCCTCGAGACCGTCGCCACGGAGTCTAAAGCCATTATCACCCGGTCGTTAAGGCTTTCAAGCGCCTCGGGGTCGCTACGAAACTTATGAAACTTCTTCTGAGCTCTGGTTAACATCAACGACCACACACGGGGTCGTCCAAGTCTCTCCCAGACAACAGGGTGCCGATCCCGAATGCGTAGAAATATCATTTCTTCTGCCACAACCCAAAAAGCGCCGAATACAAGGGTCACAGTCATTCCTAGTACTTCCATCAGTTCCCCCATTGCCTGCTCCCCAAAGGACGAACGTAAATGGGGACAACTCCTGCAACCCCACCGCCCGCTCCTACGATTATCTCGAAGCGACCACGGTATTTATCCTCGAGAAGAATGGTCGCCTCACCACCATAGCCACGGCCCCCCAGAACCGAAAAGCCGCCTGCGGTTTGTTTCCCAAAGCCCTCATTCTCCAGATAGAAGAATGCACCGCCAGCAATGGCAGCACCCATGCCCGTCTGCACCGACGCCTCTAATCTGATTGTTGTCCAAGGCTCCCAGGAAGCCTCAGTAACAAGAAGCAGAGGAACTGGTTTTCCAAAAATAGGAAACGCAAACGTGACCTTCACTCCCCCACCAAACACAAGTTCGGGCGCTCTTTCCGGAGTCGAAAGACTCTCGGCGCTCCTGGCCACCTCCTCCGGCCGAGCCGCCCGCATGTTCGGGGATGTGGGTGTTGGGAAAAGCGCCGGGGTTTGAGAGAGCGGACGGTTCCAACCAAGGATCATTCGCCATTGCATCTCTTTTACAGATTGCCAAGCTTCGCACGATATGTTTTTAGGGGCGAAAGGACAAGGATCCCCACCCGCAGACACCTCCACCGTTTCCGAGTAATTGATTTTCAGCGGCTCGGCCTCTGCCAAACCCCACGGATCCACGAAATTGACTGGGTTCCCACCCACGTACGCGAAAAGATTGAAGCTCTGCGGAGAAAAGACATCCCCACGCACGGGATCAGGCGAGAGAAACCTCGCCACCTGCGGGAAGTACCAGCGAGCATGCAAGAAGTACAAATCATCGGTGTACGTGCTGGAGGTGTTTTGGTGCTCCAACTCGTACCCCGAAAACCAGCTCCCCTGCAGGCCCGTCGTGGCCGCAGGAAGACCAAAGGGGTAAAAGTCGTTGCTCGCCACTACGTTCCCCAAACTGTCAGTGACCTTCCGAGGACTGCCCAAGTGATCCGAATGCACGTATTGCACCCCAGAAGCATACACCGACGCCACCTGCTCCCGCCCCACCCACACATCATCCCGACTCCAGCTCCAGCTCCCGGTGCTCGTGCGGAGGTACACACGCAACGGGTTGCCCCCAAGCTCCCGCAACCACACCGCCACCGTCCCACCCAAGTGGTTGCGCACCGCAATCCGCTCCCC
>NZ_JMFG01000043.1 GCF_000687145.1 Thermoanaerobaculum aquaticum | reverse complement strand
CAATGGCACCCTGGCCTCACACCTTTAAGCGAGCACCCAATAACGCGAGAACGCCCAGCAAAGTAACCAGCCGAGAGATCGTAACAACGGAATCCAACACCACTATCGCTCGGTCTCCGAGCGATTCCAGGGCCTCAGGGTCGCTCATGAACTTGTTTAGCTTCCGCTGGGTCCGTGTGATCGGAAGGCCCCGCATTTGAGGCCGCCCTAGTTTCTCCCAAACCAATGGATGGCGTTCCTTGATCCGGCGAAAAATGAGCTCCTCTGCCACAGCCCAAATCGGACCAAAAACAAAGATTGCAATCATTCCTAGCGATTCCATTAATGCCCCCATTCGCGCGCTCCCAGTGGATAGACATATACGGGAACCGTGCCAGCTAACCCAACGCCACCACCAAAGAGAACCTCCGCTCTGCCAAGGTACTTGTTTTCCAGCAGCACGCTAAGACCACCCCCCCACCCCCGCCCCCCGAAAATCGAGAATCCACTCGACGGCTCGTTCCCAAATCCCGCGTTTTGCAAAAAAAAGAACAGGCCGCCAGCAACACTGGGAGTGCCCAGACCCGATTGCACCGACGCCTCTAACTTAACCACTGTCCAAGGTTGCCAAGAAGCTTCCCCCACCAAGAGGAGGGGAACCTTTTTTCCTAAAATAGGAAACGCGAATGTCACCTTCAGTCCGCCACCAAACACAAGTTCCGGCGCTCTCTCCGTACTCGAAAGACTTTCGGCGCTTCTGGCGACCTCCTCCGGCCGAGCCGCCCGCATGTTCGGGGATGTGGGTGTTGGGAAAAGCGCCGGGGTTTGAGAGAGCGGACGGTTCCAACCAAGGATCATTCGCCATTGCATTTCCTTCACGGACTGCCACGCTTCGCAAGAAAGTTCTTTAGGTGCCCCAGGACACGGGTGTGCCGCCGTAACCGTTACTTGCTCTGAAAACATGTAGCTATTTCCCTGCTGCGCTAAGGGGTCCAAAGCCGCCAAACCCCATGGATCCACGAAATTGGCTGGGTTCCCACTTACGTACGCGAAAAGATTGAAGCTCTGCGGAGAAAAGACATCCCCACGCACGGGATCAGGCGAGAGAAACCTCGCCACCTGCGGGAAATACCAGCGAGCATGCAAGAAGTACAAATCATCGGTGTACGTGCTGGAGGTGTTTTGGTGCTCCAACTCGTACCCCGCAAACCAGCTCCCCTGCAGGCCCGTCGTGGCCGCAGGAAGACCAAAGGGGTAAAAATCGTTGCTGGCCACCACATTCCCCGAACCGTCCGTGATCTTCATGGAACTGCGCGAGTGGTCGCCGGGCACGTAAGCCACCCCAAAAGCCTACACCGAACCCTAGCTTGGAACAACCACTCCAAAGAATGCATCTCGCCCAGCGCAGTGCTATATTCTGAGCATGGCCAGCGCGCCCCTTGCCGAGTTGGCGGAAAGGATTTCCCACTTGGAGGGCTGGAAGGAAAGCCAGGAGCGCTTTGCCCAGCAGCTCGCCACGGAAATGGCCCACATCGGCCACCGCTTGGAACGCCTGGAAGATGCCGTCAAGGGCTTGGAGCAGCGCTGGGACGAGCGACTCAATAACCTGGAGCAGCGTTGGGCGCAGCAACTGGCCGCCCTGGAGGATCGGTGGGAAAAGCGCTTTTCTGAGCTAACCTCGCGTCTGGACCGCATGGAGGACCAGTGGGAAAGCCGCTTTGCCGAGCTTCGCCGCAACTTCTGGTGGCTCATGGGCTTTCAGTTCACGATTTTGCTTGCCATCTTGGCGTTGGTCGCTAAGAACCTGTAGCTTTCTCTTTCCAGTGCAAACCTTCCGAGTTTCCCGCTACGGGCTGCTGACCGGGCCCAATGGTCCCAAGTGAACCACGCGGTACTGCTGCTACCTTAAGCCCGCGATACCACCGGCAAAAACCTTCCCCCTGCCCAAGCCGTGTCCTTTTCCCAAAACACCTGCCAGCTGTTTGAAGAAACACCGTAGCTGTAGGTGACTTCCCGCAGCACCTCACCTGCCAACCCCCGCAAGCTCAAGGTGTAGCAGGAAAGGTTTTGATCCCACTCCAACATGCGCTCTCCTGCCGCCGTGTACGCAAACCGCCGAGAAAGCCCATTCCCTTGCACGCCGGTCATTTGGTTTACCACATCCCAAGTGTAGCTGAAACCTGCCCACAAGCTGAGGTTTCCCGAAGCGTCATAGCTTGCCCCCGCAAGCCGGTTGGTGCTCCCCAAAACGGGAAGCGTTCTCCCCGCGTAGTTCGTGAGGTTGCCAAAAGCATCAAAGCTGTAGCTTTCATCCGCCAGAATGCTCGTCCCTTGTTTCCTCTGCCAACGTCTAAGCCGGCTCACCCGGTCGTACCCGCACTTCCGAACTTGCTGTGACACACGCCTTTGGCTTAGAAGGCGACGTCGGATCGCAACGGCCTGTGAGTTCGAAGAGTCCACCACGTAGGAAGTGGCCAGCTCCTAGCCCTTGACGGACCGCCCCACCCGCTCAACGCCACTGGCGTGAAGTAAGACGTTCACCTTAGCATCTTCAGCGAATCCTAACTCTCTGAAGAGAATTTTGGCGATCTCGTGTGCCTCTTCTGCGCTAACGATATTTTGCACCTCCAAAAACCGGGGGCACTCAAGTGATTCGGTTTCAACCATCGTGAAGTTTACGCCGTGGTCCGTAAGAGCACGCGCAATCCCCTCGAAGTAACAGCGAGACCATGGAGCGTCCGGGAAGTCCAGCACCAGAAAGCCACCGCCTTTATTATCAGTTGCCTTGCGAAACTGGAGGAACCTGGACGATTTCCCGTCTTCCAAAATCAGAAAGGAACCATCTCTGGTGACCTTTAGCAAGAATTCAAGATGACGACGCAAATCTCGTATAAGCACATTGCGGAAACGCGCGCGTCCGGCCGGCCAGAAGAAAAGCAGAAGTAACGTCAGGATAACAAGTGCAGCGATCAAGCAGCCGCTCATCCGTGCCTCCAGGAACGCGCGAGTTTCACCATCCCACAAGGAATCGCGCCGCCTGACCAGCCCCATAGCCCACCCTGTAGGCCGCGGGCCCGGGAGGGACCGAAAACGGAATCGGGCCGTTATTAAACCCGTGCACCCACCCAGCTAGGAACCAACTGACCGGAGCGTTCGATGCCCGAAACACGAGCGCCTGCAAAGTGGGCCCGCTAAAGCGACCCGTGACCGGGTCGGAAAGCTGAAGGTATCCGCCCGCACCGGTTTTCAGGGCGATTGGAGGAACGGCTTCAATTGCCATGCCCCCCGCAACAATCACAGTTGCCTCGCTGACAAGCATCGTCATGCCGCTGGTAACTGGCTCAAGCTTGCCAACTTCGCGGAGAATGACCAGCGTGGGGTCAGACTGTCCCGCAACCCAGTGGTTCCGCTGAGTAGGGCACACGGCTCCAGCAAAAGAACCACAGTTGCCCGAAAAACTCCAGCGGTACCGATCCAAAAGCATCTGCAGTTGCATTTCCTTGAAAGCCTTCCAAGCTTCGCAGGAAACCCCCGCAGGTGCCCCAGGGCAAGGGTCCGCAGCATTAACGTCTACGCACACGTCGGTCTTGCATTCTTCCTTATTTCCACTTGCCACCGCACCTGAAGCCATCAAACCCCAAGGATCTTCAAAATTGATGGGATTGCCCCTGACATAGGAAAAGAGGTTGAAGCTTTGCGGCGAAAGCACGTCCCCCCGCACGGGATCGGGGGAAAGGAAGCGGGCCAAATACCCTGTGTAGTACCTGGCGTGCATGTAGTCCACATCATCCCAGCTGCGGGTGAGATTGCCCAGATCCCGCTGATGCGCCGTGAAACGATGCCGTTCCCCATCTTGCATCCCGGCAAAACGATCCATTCCCCACGGGTTGTGATCAAAGGTCTTCATGCGTTGCCCACAACGGTTCGTCACCATCCTCGGCGATCCTAAGCGATCCACATGGTAGTGCTGAATCCCTTGATTTCGCGAAACGCTGGCAAGAAGCCTTCCCCCTGCCCAAACCGTGTCCTTTCCCCAAAACACCTGCCAGCTGTTTGAAGAAGCACCGTAGCTGTACGTGACTTCCCGCAGCACCTCGCCTGCCAACCCCCGCACGCTTACAATGTATCGGTTTTGATCCCACTCCAACATGCGCTCCCCTGCCGCCGTGTACGCAAACCGCCGAGAAAGCCCATTGCCTTGCATGCCGGTCATCTGGTTCACCACATCCCAAGTGTAGCTGAAACCTGCCCACGAGGTGAGGTTTCCCGAAGCGTCGTAGCTTGCCGAGGCCAGCCGGTTGGTGGTGCCTAAAACGGGAAGCGCTCTCCCCGCGTAGTTCGTGAGGTTGCCATGGATGTTGGGGTTACAGAACAACGAGTCTTTGCCACAACGGCGCCGAAATAAGGCTCTTCACAGGCGAGTAACGGCATTCATCACGGCTTTGCGGGCTCCCAAGTAAGCCCGCGCCATAGGTCCACTTCCCAATCGATCGGGGAGTGCGGTGGCCGTTTTTCCAAAAACGTAAGGCCATCCTCTGTCGCCAAACTGCACCAACCCCACGGGAGACGCTCCTCCTCAACTGCCTTCCGGAGTTTTGCCAAAACCTTCATTGCCCGCGCATACCACGCAAGTAGGTTGCCGTGTGCTTCCCCTTCCCCGCAATCAACCCCGCCGAGCATCTTCGTCGAACGGCCACCGCCACCGAAGAGGCGGAAAACAAAAGCCGGTAGCCGCTCGCCAGGTCGGTACAGGTAATCGTCACACTTCAGTGTCGCTGGGAACGTAAGATCGTCGATGGCTTCCGCCAGTGCGTTGAGCTCGCTAAGACCCCCCGTCTTGCAGGCGAGCTCCGTAACCCGCGACGTCCGGAGTATTTCCTCCAGAGCCTCTCGGTACTCCGACTCCGGATCCCGGCTGGTCTGACCCATCTCGACCCACCGCGCGACAAGAACCGTTTCCGCCGGACAGTCGCCGGTGCGCCCCAAATAGAACCAAAGCGGTCCTTTGTGTTCTTCACCCACGTAATAGTCACTCCAAACCACCAGCACACTGCCGCGCAGGATCAACTCATCAAGGGCCGGATCCTCGGGATGCTTAATCCAAAGCTTCTCCCAGGTGAAGGCTCGCAAAGCGTCAAGAGGCGCAAATAGATCCACAGCTGCAACCGAAGCAGAGCGGTAGACCGAGGGAACCGGCTCATTGCGGTAGAAAATAGCTGTACTAGGTGGCGCAAGCCTGTTCGCCCACCAGGGCTCGCCTTTGCTGCCCCCATCCCCTGCCACGAATTGTTGCACAGCGCCTACGCTTCGGCCTGCGCTTTGCTCGGGTGTGGGGGCTTCCTTAGCCACCGAGAGGCGCTCGGTTTTTCTCGCGGGTACGCTGGCCACGGTGCAACAAACCATCAAAACCGAAAAAAGCGGCAGTACAAAAAGCGTGCGCATCGTGCACCCCCTTCAATTACCACCAACTTCCCGCAACTACCTCAAGGTTAATCCCCAATTGCTTATCGTAAGCCGTAACGCCCTCGTAGTGGAATACGAGCATAAAACGAATTTGCCCGTCAAAAACGCTCTTAAGTGATGCAATATCGTTGCTCGAAGGCCACCGACTGTCGTACCATGGGTGCGTGTGAGCAACGGCAAGATAGTCCCATACATCTACACGAGGCAAAGAAAACGTCACCCGATCGCGTTCCCCAGGCTTAGACGCGCCAGAAAATCGAAAAACAATGGCACCAGTAGACCTCACCCTGATAATGTATCCTGATGCCTCTCTGCCTGTCGATCGATTCAGCGCGTTCCTTTCAATAAAAGGATAAAACGCGTTCCTGATACTTTCCATCACCCCGGGTGCCTGGAGAAAATCAAGGATGCTCTGCCGCGCCGCTTCCACTTCTCCTGGGGCAACCGTCGCCCTCGCCGCTATGGCCGGGCCCGCGTAAAGGGTAACAGTCGCCGAAGGCCCAGGCTCAAACAGGGCTTGCCAAACCGCGAGGCTTTCAAAGAGCCGCAGCTCTTCCGCAACCCGCGCCATCGCTTGCTCGCGGCTAGTCGTCAAAAAGTTCGCTGCTCTCCCATCGGGATCAACACTATTGACAGGGTTCCCCACCACGTACGAAAACAAATTAAACGACTGGGGTCTTGGAGCATCCCCCCGCACGGGATCGGGGGAAAGGAAGCGGGCCAAATACCCTGTGTAGTACCTGGCGTGCATGTAGTCCACATCATCCCAGCTGCGGGTGAGATTGCCCAGATCCCGCTGATGCGCCGTGAAACGATGCCGTTCCCCATCTTGCATCCCGGCAAAACGATCCATTCCCCACGGGTTGTGATCAAAGGTCTTCACGCGTTGCCCACAACGGTTCGTCACCATCCTCGGCGATCCTAAGCGATCCACATGGTAGTGCTGAATCCCTTGATTTCGCGAAACGTTGGCAAGAAGCCTTCCCCTTGCCCACATGGTGTCCTTTTCCCAAAAGACTTGCCATGAGTTGCTCGAAGCACCGTAGCTGTACGTGACCTCCCGCAGCACCTCGCCTGCCAACCCCCGCAAGCTCAAGGTGTAGCGGGAAAGGTTTTGATCCCACTCCAACATGCGCTCTCCTGCCGCCGTGTAGGCAAACCGCCGCGAAAGCCCATTTCCTTGCATGCCGGTCATCTGATTTGCCACATCCCAAGTGTAGCTGAAACTTCCCCAAGAGGTGACGTTCCCCGAAGCGTCGTAACTTGCCGAGGCCAGCCGGTTGGTGGTGCCTAAAACGGGAAGCGTTCTTCCCGCGTAGTTCGTGAGGTTGCCAAAAGCATCAAAGCTGTAGCTTTCATCCGCCAGAATGCTCGTCCCTTGTTTCCTCTGCCACCTCGTCAGCGGCGAAAGCCGATCGTCGGTGAAAGTGTCCTCTTCCACTTTCAGGGCATCAGCCCCCAGCTTGGTGATGTTCTGGCACCAGGATCCGAGATCGCCCGTTTTTCCCCGCGCCGAGCCGCTACCCTGCTGCGTCCACGAAAGCCCCAGCACACGCTAAGACAATCATCAAGCAACGGACCAGCCCAGGGCCCGCCACAACTGGAAAAAACTACCCGCCGCCAAGAACGCCTTAATTAGCGTAGCGGATTTCGCCCCAAAAAACTTGACAAAAAGGGGAACAAAGAAAATGCCTCGGCGCGCAAAGAACACCTCAAGAAGATTCCAATAAGACGCTAATACCAGGAACGCAATCGCGTATTTCTCGCCGCTGCCGGTAGGATTGCTCGCGGCAAGCAGCTCAAAAACACATACAATTGTCGAAACCCCGAGCCAAAACCCACCGCTAAACAGAAGATAGCCCCGTCGCGCCTTATCTGGCCAAAATCGAGCACCCGAGACTACGCCAAACAGCGCTGAAAGAGGTTCGGAGCCACTACGGACACGAAACGACTTTCCGGAAATCCACAAACACCAGGCTGCCAGTAGCCACAAAAACAAGGTTGGGACTATTATTTCCTTCGATGCCATGTTCCTCATCCCCTTAGTAGTTCGTCACCCACCCCGGCGGGAAGAAAAACGAGGGACCGAAGTGTAAGGAAATGCCAACAACTCCGCCGCTTTTGCCGAACAGAACTTCAATACCCGGAAGGCGACCCACCCCTGGCCACCCAAACCCCAAGCCAACCGACGGAGGATCTAAAGCGCGCAAGCGATCGGACCCAAAGGAAACGTAAAGATCAGCACCCACGACCCAGGATTGGGTGTTCGGGGCTACTCCTTTCACGAGACTACCAAAGGCCCACGTGCCATCCCCATGAGCCCCCCACTGGTCCGCAGACCACGACCAACCGCGGTAAAAAAGGCTGGCGCTCACCCCTATATCCGTATTTGCTGCAATCGCGTCAAACAAGCGCCGAAGAAACACAAACCCATGACTTGATATTCGCTGACCAGCAAACGCCGCACGATCCTGCATCGCCGCCCACGCGTAAAGCTCAGCCATCTGCTGTTGCCGGAAGTAATCCGAAGGTACACCACCAGCCCGCTCGGCCGGTGCGGTCACAGTCACGTTGTCAGAATACCCGCAATGCTCTTCTCCGTCCTCCCCAAAAACACAGATGCGCCCATCAGGAAGTATCCGGTACCCAGGACCTCCCCCCGACCCACCACTGGCCGCCAACCCCCACGGATCCACCAAGTTCGTGGGATTCCCACCGACGTAAGCGAAGAGGTTCAAGCTTTCCGGCGAAAACACTTCCCCCCGCACGGGATCGGGGGAAAGGAAGCGGGCAAGTTGCGGGAAGTACCACCGAGCATGCAGGAAGTACAAATCATCGGTGTAGGTGCTGGCCGTGTTTTGGTGCTCCAACTCGTACCCCGAAAACCAGCTCCCCTGCAATCCCGTCGTGGCCGCAGGAAGACCAAAGGGGTAAAAGTCGTTGCTCGCCACCACGTTCCCCAAACTGTCAGTGACCTTCCGAGGACTGCCCAAGTGATCCGAATGCACGTACTGCACCCCAGAAGCATACACCGACGCCACCCGCTCCCGCCCCACCCACACATCGTCCCGACTCCAGCTCCAGCTCCCGGTGCTCGTGCGGAGGTACACACGCAACGGGTTGCCCCCAAGGTCCCGCAAAAACACCGCCGCCGTCCCACCCAAGTGGTTCCGCACCGCAATCCGCTCCCC
>NZ_JMFG01000042.1 GCF_000687145.1 Thermoanaerobaculum aquaticum | reverse complement strand
TAGCCCTGGCTGTAGCTCAAGCTCACGCTCCGCACCGGGTCCGCCACGCCCGCATCGTCGGGATAACCTATTCCTACGAAGTTCCCCAGTTCATCCCAGACAATCCACGTGACAGTGCTGAATGCCTTCCGTTCGGGAAACACTTGCCAAAAGCCTTGATCCTGCCCAAATGGTGTCTTTTCCCTAAAACACCTGCTAGCTTCCTGTGGAAGCGCTGTAGCTGTAGCTGTAGCTGACCTCCCGCAACACCTCATTCCCCAAACCCCGCAAGCTCAAGGTGTACTTGGATGCGTTTTGGTCCCACTCCAGGATGCGCTCACCTGCCGCCGTGTACGCAAACCGCCGATTCAAGCCGTTACCCTGCAGGGCAATCATCTGGTTTCCCACATCCCAAGTGTAGCTGAAGCCGCCCTTAAAGACGGATTTTGCGAAGGGGCCGTACCGCGCAGCGCTGAAACGCCCCCTGCTGGTCTCTGTCCCAAGCGTCCGCCCCCCGCGTAGTTTCTGAAGTGACCAAGTGCGTCAACACTGGAGCTTCGATCGGCAACGGCTCGGCGTCCTTTGTTTCTGCCCTAAAGAAAGGCCACGTCGCTGGCCCTAAGATACGACAGACATTTCGCCCCCCTCAGCGGGCCTTCCTCTGTCCCCCTGTGACTGCAGCAAGAAAGAGAACCGCCGCTACTCCAAGCTGCGGCTCCTCGGGAAACCAACAATAGCTTCACAAAAAGGGGGACACCAGTGGTTCCACCGCAACTTTGAGTGAGCGAATGGAATCCTGGTCTCGCCCAACTCACGCTTGGGCCGCCAGCCATCCTCCAGCATTCGCTCCAAATCAAGTCGCGCCTCCAAGCGTCGAGCAACCTTATCTACCGACGCCGCAAGCTCGTTGTGAGCCAGGTTACCGAACCGGAAAACTAGGCAAGGTCGAGCCCAGTGCCTGTTGCAAATCCACTGAACGTGAGTAAGCAATGAACGCCGCGGATGAGAACCTTCTTCCCCGGGTACTCCTAAGATCAAAAGGGGGCTACCGTTGGACTCCCGCACAAGTTCGGCTCACTCACGAATACGAGAACTGGACTACACCCCTTGCAGTGCCTGTGCCTTCTCGGCCGCCAACCTTAGTGGCACACTTTTTCTCTCCGTTTTTCGAAGAGAGTCATCGATGGGCTGTCAGCCTACCCGAATCCCGCCAACCACAACGCGTGAGGGATATTTCCCCAGCACCACTAGGCATTCCGGCAAGGTGAACGTACTGCTCCAGGCAACAGTGACAAGCCGCAGCTCTCCTGCCCTTTCCGCGTGACAAGCGGCAACCGTAACCAGTACAGCGGGTCCAGAGGGACCCGCTGCGCCCATTGCCAGTCTTGTTCTGTAATTGCGCTGTCGACCACCGCGTACCAAAGCAATTTTCAGAGAGGCTCAAGGCTTACCCCAATGCCGTTAAGAGTAGCAGCCACTGGAAAAAGACCTTGTGTCTGCCGACCGACGTAAACGTTCTAATTTTACCGCCCGTTCCACCAGCCGCACGAGGACCCGAAACCCACCCCAAGAGGCCGACTCTAGTGCTTCCATGGCAGAAAACGCCGCTTATGCCGCGAAAGCGCACCTACCTAACCGCACGTCGGACCGACTGTTTTTGCCACCCGAGAGCGTGGCTTACGGAGATCCCTACCACAGGATGGGCATGTTTGGCGGAAAAGCGAAAACGGTGCGATCACTGGCCCCTCGTAAAAAACCCTTGCCCCGCAACGGCGACATCGGATGTTCCAAACAGCTTTCTGAATTACAAGCGCGACAAGAAACGCCAAAACAAAACTAATTGCGAAACCAACCGAGTTCCTCAAGTACGCGGCAGGCACAAAGGTTGGAACAAGAAAGACAACCGACAACAACTGGAACAGACGTAACTCTCCACGCTCGGTCGCTACTCGGCGTGCGACGAACCGGTTGAGGAAAGCAGAAGGGGAAGGTTTCTCCCCCATCTCAGTATCCAAATCTCACGGCGGTATAAATCGACTCCGCGAGATGCCGAGCAGAAAACACAGTGAACGTTTTGGTCGCTACTGCATTGAGTCCGGCCCCCCTGCCTCGAAACCCCACGCTGAATCCCGCCGGCTCGCGCCTAAAAAATGACATACTTGCTCCAGGCGCCCGGTTGGCAGCCAAAGTTGCCTGTGCTTGCAGCGACTCAAAGGAAATCCCTGGCATTACGTATCCAACGTTCCACCCACTGGCCGCGCCATACCCTCTCCCCGCGCCGACTTGGAGATAGAGCACGAGATCCCACGGGTTGGTGCTTATGTAGACCCCAACTTCCGCAGCCACCGCCAGCTCAAGGCCCAAAAAGCCCCCATAAGAACCGTAAAGCGTTCCCCAGTCCGCCTCGCTTTCGCTCGAAACCCACCCCATTTCTTCCGGCCTTGCCGCTCGCATAATGGGCGGCGCTGGCGTAGCAGAGAGAACCGGCGTTCGAGATGTCGGACGGTTCCATCCCAAAATCATTCGCCATTGCATCTCTTTTACAGATTGCCAAGCTTCGCACGATATGTTTTTAGGGGCGAAAGGACAAGGATCCCCACCCGCAGACACCTCCACCGTTTCCGAGTAATTGATTTTCAGCGGCTCGGCCTCTGCCAAACCCCACGGGTCCACGAAGTTGATGGGATTCCCACCCACATACGCAAACAGGTTGAAGGATTGCGGGGCTCGGTGATTCCCACGCACGGGATCAGGCGAGAGGAACCTCGCCACCTGCGGGAAGTACCAGCGAGCATGCAAGAAGTACAAATCATCGGTGTACGTGCTGGAGGTGTTTTGGTGCTCCAACTCGTACCCC
>NZ_JMFG01000041.1 GCF_000687145.1 Thermoanaerobaculum aquaticum | reverse complement strand
GTCCCCGAGCTCGTGACCTGGGCGATGCGCAGTCTGCCCACGAAGATATCGTCCCCAAGCCAGCTCCAGCTTCCCCCGGAGTACAGGTAGTGCCGCACCGCCTTGCCCCCAAGGTCCCGCAAGCTCACCCGTTCGGAGGCCCTCGTGTTCCGAAGCAGGGACGCCGCCAAGCGCGCTTGCGAACATGAGATGCCCTGCTACCGCTTTTGCTTTTCGAGGACCTCGTCAGCGTACTTCTTCAGCGCCTCTGCAACTGGAAAGCACGCAAGCTCCTGCTTGAAGTCGCTCATCGAGTCCGGGTAATCCACGACTCCGTAGAACTCGTTGAGCTTCGCCTCGTAAAAGGACACCGGCTTGGAAAAGTGCAACCCGTTCTTGACGTGGGCTCGGTAGCACTCCAGGTAGCCGGTGAGATAAGCAGCCCGATCGGTTACTCCGTCGTCGAAAGGCGGAGAATAGAGAGTAGCCCAAAACTCGCCGCCAGTGGCGCCGTAGGGAGCATCCGGGCCGCAGGGATACTCCCCGCCTGGCTCCCTTTTGATGTGTTTCATATACTGCGGGATCAGCCCATCCATCAAGGGCGACAAAAGCTCGGACTGCCGCTTAGGGTCGCCCTGAAAATAAGCATCCACGGCAGCCAGCACAGCATGCATATCGAGGTACATGTCCTCATCCCACCGTAATACCCGTGCGTCAAGCAAACAGTGAATATGGCCTATAAGAAAGGCCTCCTTTCTTTCCTGGTTGAGCCGACTCCACCATTTGCCGTTTACGCCCTCCTCCGCGAAGAGGCCCGAATAACTGGCCAACAGCAAAACCACGATGACGATGACGATTCTCCCTTTCATAGGACTTTACTCCACCGGCGTGTAGTAGCGAACATCCGCGCCCCTCGGGAATGCCCAGTTGCGCCGCGGAACCCCAGTGAGTCTTGACGGACCAACGTTGGCTAAAAGCGCACCCGTGCCGCCTGGCTTGAGAAGCCTATCCCCTTGAATCTCGGGCCGTACTGTGGCTACGTGGCCGTGGGCTCCCTTGGGGTTGTTCCAGGCGGCGATCACAAACCTCCCCTGATTGGCTAGCGCCTGTGCCTCGGCTTCGCTCACGGCGCGGTATTGTGGCGAAGCCGCAAGGTTAGCAGCCATCTGGTTTGCCGGGAGCGCGTAACCCTGACGATCCACCAACGGATCCAACGGCGCACCTACCGCCCTCGCCACAAAAACCGTCGCCTGGTTGCAGTGTGTGGGACCTCTTTCTGGAGGAACTTGCTGGAATCCAGGGTTCGTCATTGCCTGGTCTTGCGCTTCTCGCAGCTGGCCCACCGCGCTGGCCGCGTGGTCCACCCCCGATCCCTCGTCGTCTCCGCCCCCCGCCCCCGGCCGCTGCATGTCAGCGAGCGCCTCTTGAAGCGCCGCCAGCAAGACCTTCGCCCCCTCCCAAAGCGCCCGACCCAGAGGCTCGAAAAAACGCTCCTGAGAACTCGCCGCGAACGCAGCATCCTTCAGCGCTTGAAGCACATGGTACTGCGCCAGCGTGATCCTCCCATCCGGATCCACGGCGTTGAGGGGGTTGCCACGGACGTAGGCGTAGAGGTTCAAGCTCTGGGGCTGGGCTGGATCGCCGCGCACCGGATCCGGCGAAAGGAAACGAGCCATGTACGGAAAATA
>NZ_JMFG01000040.1 GCF_000687145.1 Thermoanaerobaculum aquaticum | reverse complement strand
TATTTTCCCTCCATGGCTCGCTTCCTCTCGCCGGATCCGGTGCGGGGCAATCCAGCCCAGCCCCAGAGTTTCAACCTCTACGCCTACGTCCGCGGCAACCCCCTCAACGCCGTGGATCCGGATGGGCGCGCGGCGCTTTGGCTCACGCCGTCTCGCGAGCGGGCGATGGCCATGGCAGCGTCCGGGGCTGAGCAGTTTTCCCGGATGAAGTGCCCTGTCGGGGAACTTCGCACGGACAGAGCGATAACGCGTGAGGTTGCAAAAAGGAAAAAAGCTGTTGGGTATGGAGGGTCTTGGCGCGGCTGGTGGAATAGCCCGGGGGCTGCGCCGCGGCTCGTTGAGAGAGGCGGGCGTTTTCCCCAGGGGCTTTCGGTGGCGTCGGCGGCGGGGGCAGTGGCGAGTTGACAGGCTTTTGGGTGCTTGGCTGGGTAGCTGATGCTGCAGCGCTGCTGCGGTGCGGGCGCAGCCCGGAGCCGAGGGGAGCGGGCGCACGTGGGCTTGCGGCACCTCAGTGACGGAAGTAGGAGAGCAAGGTGGCCATCACCGCGGCTTGGCCGATCCAAAAGAGGAACATCCACTTGAGGATGTCGGCTCTGACGTCGGCGAGCTCGGTGCGAACTTTTGCTACCTCCTCGGTGAGCCGCTTGTCCAAAGCGGTGAGCCGTTCGTTCACCGCCCCCAGTTCTTCCGCAAGACGGCGCTCGAAGCGCATTTCGGTTTCCGCCAGGCGCCGGGCGAAGCCTTCTTCGGCGAGGGCCAAGGCCTGCTGACTAGAGCTTTCCTCCACCAGGGACAAAAGACGCACCAGCTCCTCGGCGCCTCAGTCCGAAAGGCGATCGCGCAGCACCGGGGAAATGCTCACCACCGGCATAGGCACCCCAGTCCAATGCTAGCGCCTACCGGGGGGGTGTCAAGGCAGCGGGTGAGGGGGGCGAATGGCCTGCCCGGGGAGGGCGGCAGCAGAAGCGTTGCGCTGCAGCTGGCGATGGCCGCCTCCTGCGAGCTGCGGCGCCGGTCCCATGGCTGATCCCGGTCCGCGCCTGGAAGCGGGTGGGGCCGGGCAGCGGGGCAGCTTCGGGTGCGCCAGCGGGAGGTGGCTATACTCTGGCCGTGGTGCGGATCTTGGTGAGCAACGACGACGGGTACCACTCCGAGGGGATCCACGTGCTGGCGGATGCCCTGGAGACGTTGGGGGAGGTTTGGGTGGTGGCCCCGGACCGGGAGAACTCCGCGGTTTCCCACGCCCTCACGCTGCACCGGCCGCTGCGGCTTACCCGGCTTTCCGAGCGGCGCTACGCGGTGGACGGGACCCCCACGGACTGCGTGACGTTGGGGATTTGCCAGGTGATGAAGGAGCACCCGCCGGATCTGGTGGTGTCCGGGATCAACTTCGGCGCCAACATGGGGGACGACGTGCACTACTCGGGCACCGTGTCCGCGGCGTTCGAGGCGGCGATCATGGGGATCCCCGCCATCGCGGTTTCCCAGGTGCTGGGGGAGCATTTTTCCTTCGTGCCCGCGGGGCGGGTGGCGCGGCACCTGGCTGCCTTGGTGCTGGAGCGGGGGCTTCCCAAGGGCACGCTTTTGAACGTGAACGTGCCTCCGCGCCCCCCCAAGGGGCTGCGCTTCACCCGCCTAGGCAAGCGGCGGTACACCGAGGGGGTGGTGGAGGACACCGACCCCCGGGGCCGGGTGTGCTACTGGATCGGCGGGGGGGATCCGGTGTGGGAGCCGCTCCCCGGCTCGGATTTCCTGGCAGTAGCGGAGGGCTACACCTCGGTGACGCCGCTGCAGCTGGACATGACCCACGAAGGGTTGCTTTTGAGCCTTTTGCAGGACGCTGCCTCCTGGGACCTGCCCGCATGAGAGCGGCGGCGCTCCCGGTGCCTCTGTTGCAGTTGCTGGCGCGGCTTCGGGCCGCGGGGGTCGCCGACGAGAGGGTGCTGCAAGCGCTGGCCGCCACGCCTCGGGAACTTTTCCTCCCCCAGCAGTTCGCCCCCAGGGCCTGGGAGGACTTCGCCTTCGAGATCGGCTTCGGGCAAACCATCTCCCAGCCTTCGGTGGTGGCGCGGATGACCGCGCTGGCCCAGGTGCGGCCCAGCGACCGGGTGCTGGAGGTGGGCACCGGGTCGGGCTTCCAGGCGGCGGTGTTGGCGCGGCTTGCCCGCTTCGTGTTCACCGTGGAGCGCATCCCCGCCCTCGCCACCCAGGCCCGCAAGCGCTTGGCGCTTCTGGGCCTTGCCAACGTTACCGTGCAGGTGATGGACGGCAGCCTTGGCTGGAAAGCCCATGCCCCCTACGACGCGATTCTCCTCACCGCCGCTGCACCCGCGGTGCCCCCGCCGCTTTTGGAGCAGCTGGCGGAGGGGGGCAGGCTGGTGGCGCCGGTGGGGGAGCGGCGGCAGCAGGAGCTGGTGCGCATCACCCGGCACGGCGAGAGCTTCACCGAAGAACGCTTCGGGCCCGCGAGCTTCGTGCCGCTGGTGGGCAAGGAGGGGTTCGCCCCAGCCTAGCTCCGCCGTTTGGCGCCTGCAGCTCGCCGCCGCGCCGCGTACCGTCCGCCTGGCCACGCCGCGGTGCGCTGCGCGTTGGGTGCTGGGAAGGGCGGCTGGTCAGAACAGCCCCACGCCCCAGAGGTCGTGGAGGTGCAGCACGCCCAGGACCCGGGAGGTTTCGTCGGTGACGATGAGCGAGGTGATGCGCCGGGCCTCCAGCAAGCGCAGCGCCTCGGTGGCCAGCTGCTGGGGGGGGATGGTGACTCCTCCGGGGTGCATGGCCTCTCCCGCGGTGAGCTTGAGGGGATCCGGGTGGCGCTCCATGAGCCGCCGCAGGTCGCCGTCGGTGATCACCCCTAAAAGACGGCCTTCGCGGTCCTGCACCGTGGTGATCCCCAGCCCCTTGCGGGACATCTCGTAAATCACGTCTTTCATCGGCGTGTCCGGAGCGACAGCGGGGATTTGCTCGCCTTTGTGCATGAGCTCCCCCACGGTGAGCAAGCGCTTGCCCAGCCTGCCCCCGGGGTGGAGGCGGGCGAAGTCCTCGGGGGAAAACCCCTTGCGCACCGAGACCGCCATGGCCAGGGCGTCCCCCAACGCCAGGGCCGCGGTGGTGGAGGCGGTAGGGGCCAGGTTGTGGGGGCAGGCTTCCCGGTCCACCCAGAGGCAGAGGTGTACGTCCGCGTGGCGGGCCAAGGTGGAGTTGGGGTTGGAGGAGATGCCGATGAGCCCCACGCCAAGCCGCTTCAGAAGCTCCACGAGCCGAACGATTTCCTCGGTTTCCCCGGAGTTGGAGACCGCCACCACCAGGTCCTCGCCGGTGACCATCCCCAGATCGCCGTGGATAGCCTCGGCGGGGTGGAGGAACAGCGCGGGGGTGCCGGTGGAAGCCATGGTGGCGGCGAGCTTGCGGCAGATGATGCCGGATTTGCCCATGCCGGTCCACACCACCCGGCCGCGGCAGGAGGCCAGGAGCTCCACCGCCCGGAGGAAGGAGTCGTCCAAGCGGTCCCGCAAGCGCAGGATCGCTTGGGCTTCGGTGGTGAGCACCTCCCGGGCAAGCTCCAGCGACACGACCCCTCCGAGGCGGGATTCTAACCCACCCCCTGAGGCTGGTCCCGGAGGTGGGCAGGGGCCGCTGGCAAAAACGCTGGCAAGTTGCTAAGCTAAGCTGCCCCGCGAGGCGGGGCGGTATGACGGCCCATGAAACGGTTCTGATCCTCGATTTTGGCTCCCAGTACACCCAGCTCATCGCCCGCCGGGTGCGGGAGCTTTCGGTCAAGAGCGAGATCGTTCCCCCTAACCTGCCCGCCCGGGAGATCGCCGCGCGGCAGCCCATCGGCATCATCCTCTCCGGCGGTCCTGCCTCGGTGTACGACCAGGACGCCGTGGAGCCGGACCCGGCGATCTTCCGGCTGGGGGTGCCGGTGCTGGGGATCTGTTACGGCCAGCAAGTGATGGCGCGGCTCTTCGGCGGGGAGGTGGCCAGCGCCGGCAGGCGCGAGTACGGCGCTGCCGAGCTGGAGCTCCTAGCCAGCTGCCCGCTGTTCGAGGGTCTGCCCCCCCGGCAGCGGGTGTGGATGTCCCACGGGGATGAGGTGACCCGGCTCCCCCAGGGGTTCCGCTTGGTGGGCCGCACCGAAAGCGCCCCCCACGCCGCCATGGCTTGGGAGGAGCGCAAGCTTTTCGGCATCCAGTTCCACCCGGAGGTGCACCACACGCCCCTGGGGCAGAAGATCCTCGACAACTTCCTGGCCCTTTGCGGCGCCAAGCGCGACTGGACCCCCGCGAGCCTGCGCCAGGAGGCGGTGGAGGCGATCCGCCAGCGCCTGGGCCAGGGGCAGGTGATCGTGGCGCTTTCGGGAGGGGTGGATTCCACGGTGACCGCGCTGCTGTGCCGGGAGGCGGTGGGGGATCGCACCATCCCGATCTTCGTGGACACGGGGCTGCTGCGCCTGGGGGAGGGGGACAAGGTGATGGAGCGGTTCGCCGCCTACGGCCTGGCGGTGCACCGGGTGAACGCGGCTCCGCGGTTCTTCGCGGCGCTGGCCGGGGTGGAGGACCCCGAGGAAAAGCGACGCCGCATCGGGCACGAGTTCATCGCGGTGTTCGAGGAGGAGGCCAGGAAGTTCCCCCAGGCTCGCTTTTTGGCCCAGGGGACGCTGTACCCGGACGTGATCGAGTCCACCTCGGTGAAGGGGCCCTCGGCCACCATCAAAACCCACCACAACGTGGGGGGGCTTCCGGCGAAGCTGGGGTTCGAGCTGGTGGAGCCGCTGCGCTTTTTGTTCAAGGACGAGGTGCGGCGGCTGGGGTTGGAGCTGGGGCTTCCCGAGGAGTTCGTGTACCGCCAGCCCTTCCCCGGTCCGGGGCTGGCGGTGCGGATTCTGGGAGAGGTCACCCCGGAGCGGGTGGCGCTTTTGCAAAAGGCGGACGCCATCTTCATGGAGGAAATTCGCCAGGCCGGGCTTTACCGGGAGATCGCCCAGGCGTTGGCGGTGCTGTTGCCGGTGCGCTCGGTGGGGGTCATGGGGGACTCCCGTACTTACGAAAACGTGGTGGCGCTGAGGGCGGTCACCACCGAGGACTTCATGACCGCCGATTGGTACCGCTTTGACGGGGATTTTCTGGACCGGGTGGCGCGGCGGATCGTCAACGAGGTGCGGGGCATCAACCGGGTGGTGTACGACGTAACCTCCAAACCGCCCGGCACCATTGAGTGGGAGTAAAGCCAAACGCGGGAGCCGAAATCCCGCGTTTTTAGGAGGAAGGTATGCCGAAACGGAAAGTCATCATCATGGGTGCTGCCGGTCGGGACTTCCACAACTTCAACTGCCTTTTCCGCAACAACCCCGACGTGGAGGTGGTGGCCTTCACCGCCACCCAAATCCCCAACATCGAGGGGCGCCTTTACCCGCCGGTATTAGCGGGGCCTCTGTACCCCCACGGCATCCCCATTTTTCCCGAGGAAGAGCTGGAGACCCTCATCAAGCAGCACGACGTGGACGAGGTGTGGTTTTCCTACTCCGATGTGTCCCACCAGTACGTGATGGACAAGGGCTCGCACGTGGTGGCCTGGGGCGCCCATTTCGGCATTTGCTCGGCCCGGGACACCATGCTCCGCTCCAAAAAGCCCGTCATTGCCATCACCGCGGTGCGCACCGGCGTGGGCAAGTCGCAAACCACCCGCTACGTCTCCCGCATCTTGAAGAAGCTGGGCAAGCGGGTGGTGGCGGTGCGTCACCCCATGCCCTACGGGGATCTGGCGCAGCAGGTTTGCCAGCGCTTTGAAACCTACGAGGACCTGGACCGCCACGACTGCACCATCGAAGAGCGGGAGGAGTACGAACCCCACATTGACAACGGGTTTGTGGTGTACGCGGGGGTGGACTACGAGGTGATCCTGCGGGAAGCGGAAAAGGAAGCGGACGTTATCCTCTGGGACGGTGGCAACAACGACACGCCGTTTTTCAAGCCCGATCTCCACATTACCCTGGTGGACCCCCACCGTCCGGGGCACGAGCTCACCTACTACCCCGGCGAAACCAACTTCCTCATGGCGGATTTGCTCATCGTGAACAAGGTGCAAACCGCCGACCCGGTGAAGGTGCAGGAGGTTCTGGACAACTGCCGGAAGTTCAACCCCAGGGCCAGGGTCATCAAGTGCGCCTCGGTGATTTCCGTGGACAAGCCCGAGCTCATTACCGGCAAGCGAGCGCTGGTGGTGGAAGACGGCCCAACCCTCACCCACGGCGGCATGAGCTACGGGGCCGGCTGGTTTGCCGCCAAAACCCATGGGGCCGCGGAAATCGTGGATCCGCGACCCTACGCGGTGGGCACCATTGCCGAAACCTACCTGAAGTACCCCAACGCCGGCGCCATCCTCCCGGCCATGGGCTACTCCGACCAGCAAATTGCCGACCTGGAAGCCACCATCAACGCCACGCCCTGCGACGTGGTGGTGGAGGGCACGCCCATTGACCTCACCCGCATTTTGAAGGTGAACAAGCCCATTGCCGAAGTGACCTACGAGCTGGAGGAGCTGGACGGCAACGTCATCGAGGAGATGGTGCGGAAGGTGGTGGGCTGAGCCAGGGTCGCAGTTAACGCCGGCACGTGAGGAGCACGACACAGCGAAACCCCGGACCATCCGGGGTTTCGGCTTGGCGGAAGACCGCCCGGGTCTTCGCAGGCTTTGACGCGGTTGCAAGACCCGTTGAACGCCCGCGGCCAATTGGCACTTTTAAATTTCGGCCCGGAAGGCCCGGGTGTCAAGGGGTGCCGATGGCCTCCACGATGGCCCGGGCGGCCGTAAGCGCCAAAAGCCCCTCCTCGCCGGTGACGAAGGGCCCCTCCTCGCCGCGGATGCGCGCGGCAAAGGCCCGGTGTTCCTCCGCCAAAGGCTCAGCTTTCGTGACCTCCACCGGCACCGGCAGGATTTGCGGCTCCGGCCCGCTGCGGTCCAAGCGGTAGGCGCTTACGGTTTGCTCGGCGTAGTCCACCGAAAAGTAGGCATCCGGCTCAAAGAGCCTGAGCTTGCGCACCCGCTCCGAGGAGACCCGGCTGGCGGTGAGGGTGGCAATACACCCGTTGGCGAAGGCCACGCGGACGTTGGCCAAATCCACCTGCCTGGAAAGCACCGGCACCCCCACCGCGCGAATTTCGGCAATGGGGCTTTTGCCGTTGAGGGCCTGGGCAATGTGCAGGTCGTGAATCATGAGGTCCAGCACCACGTCCACGTCCAGCGACCGGCGGGTAAAGGGCGAAAGGCGCTGGGTTTCCAGATAGCGGGGGCGGGGGTGGCGGGCGAGCAGCGCTTGCACCGCCGGGTTGAAGTACTCCACGTGCCCCACACCCAGCACCACCCGATGCTCCCGCGCCAGCGTAACCAGTTCCTGGCCCTCAGCAACGCTGGCGGCCAGCGGTTTTTCCACCAGAACGTGCTTGCCCTGCGTGAGGAAAAGCCCGGCCACCTCCCGGTGGGTGACGGTGGGGGTGGCGACAATGGCCGCCTGGGCCAGCTCTGCTGCTTCCGCCAGCGAGCGGAGCGGGGGCACACCGTACTCGCGGCAGAGCTGTTCGAGCTTGAAAGCATCGGTATCAAAAGCGCCCACACAGCGCCAGAAGGGCAGCGTGGACGCCAAACGCAGGTGATGCTTCCCCAGATGACCCACTCCCACCACCACCACCGCAATTCGTTCGCCCATGGGCTAATGGTGGCAAAGCTTGGCGCGTGGGGCAAGCGCTATGCTTTTTGCGGAGGGGAGGCATGACCGATTCCCACGCGCATTTGAGCATGTTCCCAAAGGACCAAAGGCGCCTCTTGCTTGACGAGGCGCAGGAGCAGGGGGTCAGCAGGGTGCTGGTGCCGGCCACCGGGCGGGAAGACCTGGAAGAGGTGGCCCACCTTCCCGAGGAGCTGGACTCCGGTGTGTTTGCGGCCTTGGGGTTTCACCCCCACCAAGCCAGCGAGCTAGACTCCGGATGGAAGGCAAAACTAGAAAAGCTTTTGGCGCTTCCCGGGGTGGTGGCGGTGGGGGAAATCGGGCTCGATTACCACTACATGAACTCCCCCAAGGAAGACCAGCTCAAGGCCTTTCGCTGGCAGCTGCGGCTGGCCCAGGAGGCAGGGTTGCCGGTGGTGCTGCACCATCGGGAGGCCTGGGGGGATTTCGTGGTAGTGCTGCAGGAGCATCCGGGCATCCGCGGTGTGGCTCACTCCTTCACCGAAGGGGCGGAAGGTGCCGGGGTCATGGTGGGGATGGGGCTTTACGTGGGTATTTCCGGCATGGTGACCTTCCCCAAAGGGGAAAACGTCCGAGCGGCGGTCCGGGCGTGCCCTCAAGAGCGGCTTTTGGTGGAAACCGATGCTCCGTTTCTGGCGCCGGTGCCCCATCGCGGCCAGCCCAACCGTCCCGCCTGGGTGCGGGTGGTGGCGGAACGGGTGGCCCAGGAGCGGCAGGTGACCCTTGCCGAGCTGGAGGCGCAAACCGATGCCAACTTCACCCGGCTTTTCCTGGAGCGGGAAAAGCCCGCTTAAGGAACCCACAGCGGGATGGTGGTGGGATCGGTGGAGTTGCCGTCCACCACCGAAGCAATGCCAATCACCTTGCCGCCGGAGGTAAGGACCCGCACCTCGGCGTAGGCCGCTTGATACCCGTCGGGCAGGGCCCTTCCTTGCTGTACCCGCCGCTGTGCCGGGATATCCAGGCTTACGGTGGTGATGGGTGTCCCGTTGTTGGTGAAGAAGCGCACCTCCACCTGGGCCAGCTGTTGACCCACGTTGACAAACTCCACGTTGGTGCGAAACGGCGGGTCGGAGCGCAGGTTCACTAGGTAACCCACCTGGTTGGCGGTGAGGGCTTTGCCCACTTCAATGCCCTCGATGAACTGCCCCATGGTCCCCAACGCCAGAGAGCCGTTTTGCTGCTGCACGTTCACCTGCGAGTAGGTGCGGGCCAACGCCTTTACCGGCTGGGAGCTTTCCACCAGGATGGCACCCACCGCCTCGCCGCTGAAGCCAAAGGCCTGAGCCAGCACGTCCTTCCACGCTGCCTGCGCTTTTCCGGCCAGGGTAAACTCCACCGGCTGCAAGCTGGTGGTGGAAGAAAGGAAGGTCATCTTCACGGTGGCGGAAGAGCTGCCGGGGTTAAAGACGGCCACGTCCGAGTACCAGTAAGCCGGGGGAAAACCTGGCCAGCGGGCAATGCCGGTGAGGTAGTACGTAAAGGCTGAACCACCGCTGCCCCCTTGCAAGGCCTGTAAGGCCTGAAGCGCGTCCACGCGGTTGCGGGTGATGTTGTTGCGCTTGTCGGTGACCGGCTTGCCGGTGTTCCGGATGGCCGCAAAAAGCTGGTCAGACGTGCGGGTGGGTACGGCTTGGGAGAGCAACGCCGCTACACCGGCCACGTAGGGCGCCGCCGCCGAGGTGCCGTGAAAAGCGGCTGAACCGCCGCTCATTTCTGCCGCCATAGTTTCGCTCCCTGGCGCCCACACGTCGAGCTTTTCTCCCGAATCGGAGTAGCAGGTCACGTCGTCGGCGTTGACCAAAAGCTCGGTGCAGCCACCGGCCATGCACTGGCCCTCGCCGAAACCGATGCCGAAGAACGTGTCGTCATAGACGGCGCCTACCGCCAAAGCGTTGGAAAGACAGGCGGGCCAAGCCACTCCTGTGGTGCAGCCGCCGTTGCCGGCGGCCACGGTCACCAAGACACCAGCGTTGCGCAGGTCCTGAAAAGCGGTGAAGGTGGTGGTGTCCAGGGAATCGCAAGTGCCGGCGCCTGGAGGCCAGGATGTATCGTCGTACCCGCCCAAGGACATGTTCACCACCTTGATGTTGTAGGGGTTGCCGCTGGTAATGCTTTGCAAGACCTTGTTGAGCCCGGAAAGGATTTTTGTTCCGGAACCGCTCCCCTCGGCGTCGAGCACCTTCACCGCCACCACCCGGCCGGCCCGGGCCACACCCAGCGTCTTGCCGGCGGCGACGCTAGCCACCGATGTCCCATGGCCGTTGTCGTCCATGGGATCGTCGTCGTTGTTGATGGCATCCCAAAGCTTTACGGTTTTGGCTGAAGCGTCTGTACCTCCGGGGGAAAGCTCGCTGTGGTTGTAGTTAACGCCACTATCCAGGATGGCAATCCCCACGTTTTCCCCGGTGTACCCCAGCTGCCGAACTTCCGGCACGCGCATGAGCGCTTCGCCTTCGGCATCAAAGGCCTTGACCTTCCAGTTGTGACCCAGGTGCCGCACCTGGGGGTGGGCCGCCAAGTAGGGCAGTGCCACCGCCGGCACCACCGCCGCTACAGCGGGGATATGGCTGTAGCGCTCCAGCACCCGACCGCCCAGCGTGACCACCTCTTGCGCCACCGCTTGGCCGGCCGCCTCGATGGCCAAAAGCCGCTCCCGGGCAAAGGGTTTGGGCTGGTCTTCCAGCACTTCGGGAAGCTGCAGCCCCACGATGACCTCCACCTCCCCTTGCGGGTTGGCGCTGGCTTGCGCCCAAAGGGTGGGGCTCACCTTGTCGAAGAAGGCGGTGTCCTGGGGCGCTGCCGCCAAGACCACGCTGCTGGCAAGGAAAAGGGCGAAAAACAGGGTTTTCTGCTTAAACATACCCGCTCCCGCCGCCATGATACGTTACCTGCGCTTCCCCCGCCAGTGGCGCCCGTCACCCGCTGGCAACCAGTTCCCCGCGGATGCGTTTAAAGTGTTGCGAACGGGGGAAGGTATGGACTTGGGACTTGCAGGAGTTTCGGTGCTGGTAGGTGGAGCTTCTTCCGGCTTGGGTTTTGCCTGTGCCAAGGCCTTCCTGGCGGAAGGGGCCTTGGTGACCATCGTTTCCCGTGGGGGGGAGAAGCTGGCTTCGGCCCGGGAAAGCCTGGAGCGGGAAGCCCCAGGCAGGGTCCACGCGGTGGCTTCCGATTTAAGCCAACCCGGAGGGGCCACGCGGGCGTACGAGGAAGCCGCTTCCAGGTTTGGGCCGCCTCTGGTGGTGGTGGCCAACGGCGGTGGCCCCCCTGCTTTGCCCGCAGCCAACGCCACCACGGCCGATTTCTCCCGGGCCCATGAGCTGCTCCTGCAGCCGGTGGTGGAGCTGGTGCAGGCGGCGTTGCCGGCCATGAAGTCCACCGGTTGGGGGCGGGTGATTGCCATCACCTCGGTTTCCGCCCGCCAGCCCGAAGTGGGGTTGGTGCTTTCTTCCTCCCTGCGAGCGGCGGTGTGGGGTTACCTCAAGACCCTAGCTCGGGAGGAGGCGGGTTCGGGTGTAACGTTCAACTCGGTGTGCCCCGGGTACACCGCCACCGAGCGCTTGCAGGTGCTGGCAGCTCACGTGGCCCAGCGGGATGGGATGGCGGTGGAGGAGGTGTTCCGCCGGTGGGTGGCGGGGACACCGGTGGGCCGTTTGGGTAAGCCCGAGGAGATTGCAGCGGCAGTTGTGTTCTTGGCGTCCAAGCCGGCAGCGTTCATTAACGGTGTGGCCCTGGCGGTGGATGGCGGCGCATCGTTAGGCTTGCTTTAGAATCCTCGCTTGGAGGCAGCGATGGCAAAGAGGGGCAGCAGCCGGTTGTTTTTGGGTTTGGTCTTGGCCGCAATTGGGGCAGCGCTGTTGTTGGCGCGAATGCATGTGGTGTCCCAGGGACCGGCGGTCTTGCTGGCGATTGGCGGCGCTTTAGCGCTTTACGGAGTGTTTGCCAGAACCTTTGGCCCGCTGGTGCCGGGGTGCATCCTTTTGGGTTTGGGCTCCGGCATGCTTCTGGGGGACCGCGGGGTGGAAGGGTTCGGTGTGGTGCGCTGGCAGCTTTTGGGATTGGGTGGCGGCTTCATTTTGCTGTTCCTCCTGGCTTTGGTGCTGGGTTTGGGCTTGCGCTGGTGGCCGCTGGTGGTGGGTGGCGTGCTGGCGGGAGTAGCGGTCCTGCCGCAAATCAAGGGGCTCTTTGATCCCCAGGTGGTGGTGGCGTTTCGTACGTACTGGCCGGTGCTGCTCATTGCCGCTGGGCTTTACCTGGTGGTGCGTGACATCACCCGCTAGCGCGGCGCTTGTGCTAGCATGGCCCGATGCGAAAAGGTCTGGTTTTCTGGCTGTTGATAGCGGCATTGGGAGCAGCAGCCGCTTTTGCTGCGGGCCCCGGTGAGCGGGTGGACTTTCCCGATCTGGAGCTTTACGACCTGCAGGGCAACCCCTCCAAGCTTTCGGATTTCCGCGGGACGGTGGTGGTTCTCAACTTCTGGGCTACCTGGTGCGGTCCCTGCCGGATGGAGCTTCCAGAGCTGGAAAAGCTTTACAACGAGCTGGGGGGGAAGGGGCTCATGGTGCTGGCGGTGAGCGTGGACGAGTACCGGCAGCTGGTGCCGGCGTTCATCGAGAGAATGAGGCTGACCCTGCCGGTTTACTTTGTGGACCCCGCCACCGAGCGGGCTTTGGGTATTGGCACGATTCCCTTTACGCTGGTTTTGGACAAGGAAGGCAAGGCGGTGCGTGCCTATCCGGGGTACTCCCAGGAGGGGATGCGGGATTTGAAGAAGCTTGCCGCCGAGCTTCTCGCTGAAAAGCGTGGCCGAGGAGGGAAGTCATGAAGAAACTGGCTTTGTTTGCTGTGGTTTTGCTTCTTCCGGCGCTGGCCGGGGCACAAGCGGTGGGGAGCGTGGAGCTCACCCCCACCGTGGGCTTCTGGCTGGGGGACACCATCGCCCGGGGGGTCACCCGGACTTTCAATTTTGACGTGACCGTGGACGACGCTCCCGCTTACGGTGTGCGTTTGGGTTACCGTTTTGCCCCCAATTGGGCCTTGGATTTTGCCCTCTTCCGGGAAAACGCCGACCTGGTCACCGGTCGCGGGGACCTCTTCGGCGGTAAGTCCACCATTGGCGACATTAACCTCACCACCTTTGAGGTGGGGGTGGAGGGGAGCCTTGGCCACCGGCGGGTGGTGCCGTTCCTGGCAGGGGGAATTGGCGCCATGCACCTGGACCCCAACTTTGGGAACGCTTCTTCCGACACCCGCTTTGTGGCCAACTTTGGCGGTGGGTTCAAGGTGTTCTTCACGCCCGAGCTGGCCTTGCGCTTTGACTGGCGTGGCCACTCGGTGCACGTGGGGGGCGATAGCGACCGCTGCGATTGGTGGGACGAATGCGATCGGCGAGACAACTGGATCACCTTCACCGAGGTGGCTCTGGGCCTTTCCTTCGTCTTTTGAAACCCTTAAGCGTTGGCCTTTGCCTGTGGGCTTTCGCCTTTGGGGGTGAAGCCCGGGGGCAAGAAGGCCAGGCGTTCCGCGATCAAGCGGAGGTCACCACCGTTTTAGTGCCGGTCACGGTCCGGGACAGCAAGGGACGCCTGGTGGCCCACTTGGAAAAGGAAGCCTTCCGCTTTTTTGTGGACGGCATGGAGTTCCCCATTACCTCCTTTTGGCGGGAGGGTGGGCTTCCCATCGCGTACGTGTTTGTGGTGGACACCTCCGGTTCTATGAACGGCCGCCGGTTGGCGCAGGTGCGGGCGGCCATTGGTGAGTTCTTGGCGGCGCTCAAACCCGGCGATGAGGTGAGCCTCATCACCTTTGGCGCCGGTGAGGTGCACCGCCGGTTGCGTTTAGGGGCCGATCCCGCAGCGCTTCCCCCGCTCTTGGATCGCCTCAGCGGCTACGGGACCACCGCGCTTTACGACGTGCTTTCGGTGGCTCCCCGTTTTTTTGAAGGAGCTCGGGCCTTGCGGCGGGCAGCTTTGCTTTTCACCGACGGCGTGGACACCGCTTCGCAGTTGACCGCCGAGGGGGCGCTGATGACGCTGGAAAACCTCCAGGACCCGCTTTACGTCTTTGGCATTGAACCGCCCCCGGGACAAACGGAGGAAGGTTTAACCTACGAGCAGGTGCTGGCCCGCTTTGCCCAGGCTACAGGGGGTCGCTATATGCGGGTGGACAAGCTGGAGGCCCTGCGGGCACAAGCGGCTGAGCTGCGGAGGGAGCTCTCCCAGCGGTACATCATTGCCTTTACCCCGTCGGGGGTTGGCGAGGTCAAGTGGCGGAAGATTGCCGTTCGGGTGGAGGGGCCTTACACCGTAGTGACGCGCGAAGGCTACCGGGGAACGTTGCCGTAAGGGGTTGACAGCGGGCGGAATTGGTTGTGTTATACTCGCTGAGACTGAGGGAGTAGGGTTGGAACGAGAACCACAACGTGCCTAAAAAGGAGGGGCGAAGATGAAAAGAACATGGGTCGTTTTGGTCGTGGTCGTGGGCGTGGCCCTGTGGGGAACCGGCTGCGCCACCAAGGAGTACGTGCAGGAGCAAGTCGCGCAGGCGCAGAAGGTCACCGAGGCGAAGATTTCCGAGGTGCAAAAGCAGGTGGAAGCCACGCAAATGGATGTGGCTAACCTCAAGAAGTCGGATGCCGAGCAAAACGCCAAGATTGCCCAGCTGTCCGATACCGCCAAGGAAGCTTTGGCCCGCGCCGAAGAGGCCGGCAAATTGGCCAAGGGCAAGTTCCTGTTTGAGGTGACCCTGTCCGACGACGCGGTACACTTTGGCTTCAACAAGAGCGATCTTTCTGCTGAGGCCAAGGCGGCTTTGGATGCTTTTGCCCAGAAGGTGAAGGCCGAAAACAAGAACGTGTACATCGAGGTGCAGGGCCACACCGACTCCATTGGCTCCGAGAAGTACAACCTGGAGCTGGGCCAGGCCCGTGCTGACGCCGTGGTTCGCTACCTCAACATGCAGCACGGTTTGCCGCTGCACCGCATGAACGCCATCTCCTACGGCGAGTACAAGCCGGTGGCGGACAACAAGACCGCCGAAGGCCGCGCCAAGAACCGCCGCGTGACCCTGGTTGTGCTCGAGTGACGAAGCTTCAAAGCGAGCAATGCAAGCCCCGGGGCAACCCGGGGCTTTTCGTTTATGGGCGGCACCTCATGAGGGGTTACAATGTGCTGGAAGTCTGGGAGGTGGACGATGAGGCGATGGCTTTTGGCACTGGTCACCTTTGGTTTTGCGGTGAGCTCTTGGGCCGCAGTGGTGGTGCTCAAAGGCGGCAAGAAGCTTGAGGTGGCTTCCTACGAGCAAAAGGGCAACTACGTGGTGGTGACCCTGGCAAACGGCAAGCGCGCCAGCTACCCGCTCACAGCGGTGGACCTCCAAGCCACAGCCGCCGCCAACGCCCAGCCAGTAGCCACTCAGCCGCCGGCCAAACCCGAACCTCCCCGCAGCCCCTTCGCCAAAGCGGTGGCCAAGCCCGGTACTCCTGCTGCTGTGGTGACCGATGCTGACGTGCAAAAGGTGGCTCCGGCCGGTGAAGAAGGCGCTCCTGCCGAGGAGAAAGCGGCGGAAAGCCCCGCCCGGGAGGAGGGGGTGGTGGTTTTGGGGTGGTCGGGACGTGAAGCCGGTGAAGGGAAATGGGAAATCACCGCAAATCTCGTGAACCAGGGCAAGGCGCCGGTGCAAAACGTGGCAGTGGCGGTTCGCGCCATGGCCGAAGGGAAAGCGCTGGGCACTGGCTCGGCTTCTTATCCAGGCATCGTGCAGCCGGGCCAGCAGTTCACGGTGCCTGTGACCGTAGAGGCTTCGGAGCCGCCCAAGCAGGTGATCTTTTCCCTGAACTGGCAGCAAATCACCCCAGGCCCCACAGAAACCCTCAAGGCAGCCCCCACCCCGGAGGCTGCCCCTAAGGAAGGCGAAGGCCCCGGCCGCTAGCTTTCCGCTCGCTTGGCGTCCCAGTACATGTAGGCGCAGAGCCCGATGTAAGCCAGAATCCCCAACACCTCTGCGGTGTGCTCGGGGGATGCCCCAAAAAGCCCGGCCAGGCCCTGTGGAACCACGGCCAACCCGCCGATTCCGGTGTTGGCACCGGTCCAGATGTTGATCATCTTGAGAAGCGCCGCCACGACCCCGAAGAGCGCGCCTCCCGCAATGAACCCGGAGGCAATGAGCGTTCCCCGTGTGCTTCGAGCCTGGGCTAACGCTTCGTTGTCCTTAGCCGAAGCCTTCACCCAGTGGGCGATGAGCCCACCCACCACCAGCGGCACGTTGAGCTCGAGCGGGATATACATGCCCAGGGCAAAGGCTAAGGAGGGAACGCCAATCATTTGCATGGTTACAGCCACCAGCATGCCAATGCCGTACAAAAGCCAGGGCACCTCTTCCCGGGACATGAGCGTCTTAATCACGGCCGCCATGGCGTTGGCCTGGGGTGCGGCAAAAACCTTGTCTGCAGGGTGTTCCGGCGAGGGCACGAAACCGTAGGCTTGGTTGAGCAGGAAGATCACCGCGCCCACCGTAGCTGCAGCAAAGATCGTTCCCAGGAACTTGGCCTTCTGCTGGACCGCGGGAGTGGCGCCAATCCAGTAGCCGATCTTGAGGTCGGTGATGAGCCCACCGGCCATGGAGAGAGCCGTGCACACCACCCCGCCGATGAGCAGGGCGGCCAGCATTCCCGCCGGGCCGGCAAGACCGGCTTCCACCAACAGCACCGAGGTGAGGATGAGGGTCATGAGCGTCATCCCCGAGACCGGGTTGGTGCCCACAGTGGCAATGGCCCGGGCGGCTACCGTGGTAAACAGGAACGAAATCACCACCACGATGCCCAGGGCAATGAGCGAAAGGGTGGTGGGGCGGGGCTCACCGCTCACCACGAAAAAGCGGAAGAACACCCACAAAACCAGGGAAACCACGAACAAACCCGCCAGCACCAGGCCCATGGGCAGGTCGCGGTCGGTGCGCTCGCTGCTCGCACCGTGTTTTTTGCCGGTGAGCTCGGCAAACCCCATGGAAAAGGCCTTCACCACCACCCGCCAGGAGCGCAAAATACCCATAAGCCCGGCGGCGGCAATGGCGCCAATGCCGATGTGCCGCACGTAGCTGCGGAACACCGCTTCCGCGGACATGGAACCAATCAGCGTGCCATCGGTCACCGGCGGCAACGTGACCGGCAGGTGCGCCCCTACGTAGGACACCAGCGGCACCAGCAAGAACCAGGAAACAAAAGAGCCAGCGCAAATGATCAGCGCGTACTTCAAACCAATGATGTAGCCCAACCCCAAAATCGAAGCCAAAACGTTAAAGCGGAACACCAGCTTGGCCTTTTCGGCCAGTCCCGCAAAAACCGGCAAGGCCCGGGAGGTAAACACCTCGGCCCACCCTTCCAGGTGGATGATGATGAAGTCAAAAAGCCCACCAATGGCGGCCGCCACCGCCAGTACCTTGGCTTGCTTGCCGCCGGCTTCCCCGGCCACCAGCACTTCCGTTGTGGCGGTGGCCTCGGGGAAGGGGAACTCCCCGTGCATTTCCCGCACGAAGTAGCGGCGGAAGGGAATCAGGAAGAGAATCCCCAGGGCGCCGCCCAAAAGCGACACCACAAAGAGCTTCCCCAGGTTAACCGGGAGGTCCAGGATAAAAAGCGCCGGCAAGGTAAAGATGGCCCCGGCCACCACCAGTCCAGACGCGGCACCAATGGACTGGACGATGACGTTTTCCAGGATGGTGGACTTGCGGCGGAACAAAAACCCCACGCCCACGCCGATGATGGCAATGGGGATGGCTGCCTCGAAGACCTGTCCCGCTTTCAGCCCTAGAAATGCGGCCGCGGCGGAGAAAAGCACGGCCATGAGAATGCCCAAAATTACCGAGCGGGGCGTGAACTCGGGGAGCTGGGCTGAGGCGGGGACCAGCGGCTGGTAGGTTTCTCCAGGCTTGAGGGGACGGTAGGCGTTTTCCGGCAAGCTCTTCTTGGTGGTTTCCACGGTCTTTCCTCCTTCCTGGTGGGCAAGCTTAGCGGGGAGGAGAGGCCAGCACAAGCGTGGTAAGTGTTTTTATGGTGTGCGAGCAAAAGTTGCACTTTGCGCACTAATCTTATTTCACTTTGCAAGAATGACCCTTGACTTCTGCTGGAAAGACCATAGAATGACGCCGATTGTACACGAAAGGAGGTTCAAGTGGACAAAAAGGAGATCCTAGAACGTTGCCGGGCGGAAGACGTGCACTTCTTGCGCCTGGTGTTTACCGACATTGACGGCATCATCAAGAACGTGGAGGTGCCGGAGTCGCAGTTCGAAAAGGCCTTAAACGGCGAGATCATGTTTGACGGCTCCTCCATCGAGGGTTTTACCCGCATTGAAGAGTCGGACATGCTCCTAAAGCCGGACCTGGACACCTTTTGCATTTACCCCTGGCAAAGTCCTCACGGCAAAGTAGCCCGGCTCATGTGCGACATTTACAACCCCGATGAAACACCCTTTGCCGGTTGCCCCCGCCAGGCCTTAAAGAGGGTGGCCGCCAAGGCCGCCGAGCGCGGGTATCGCATGATGGCGGGGGTGGAAGCGGAATTTTTCCTTTTCCACCGCGATCCCGACGGCCGCCCCAACCACCAAACCCACGACGTGGGCGCCTACTTTGACCTCACCCCCATGGACTTAGGGGAAGAAGCCCGGCGGGACATGGTCACGGTGCTGGAGCAAATGGGCTTCGAAATTGAAGCGGCCCATCACGAGGTGGCCCCCGGCCAGCACGAAATTGACTTCCGCTACGCCGAAGCGCTGAAAACCGCGGACAACGTGGTGGATTTCAAGTTCGTGGTGAAAAAGGTAGCCAAGGACCACGGCCTGCACGCCACCTTCATGCCCAAGCCGCTCTTTGGGGTGAACGGCTCGGGGATGCACACCCACCAGAGCCTTTTTGATTTTGCCGGCAACAACGTGTTTTACGACCCCAAAGCGCCGTACCAGCTTTCGGCGGTGGCCCGGGGCTACATTGCCGGCATTTTGGACCACGTGCGGGCCTTTTGTGCCGTCACCAACCCCCTGGTGAACTCCTACAAGCGCTTGGTGCCCGGGTACGAAGCGCCAGTGAACGTGGCCTGGTCGGAAAAGAACCGCTCGCCGCTGGTGCGGGTGCCGGCCCGTCGCGGCCTGGGAACCCGCTGCGAGGTGCGGGTTCCCGATCCCTCCTGCAACCCCTATTTGGCCTTGGCGGTTATGCTGGCTGCGGGGCTCGACGGCGTTGAGCGGGGGCTCGACTGCGGCGAGCCGGTAAACCGCAACATCTTTGAGATGTCCGAACGGGAAAAGCGCCGGCTCAAGATCAAGCAGCTCCCCGCCAACCTGGCGGAAGCGCTGGACAACTTGGAGCGCGACCGGGTGATCCGCGAGGCTCTGGGTGAGCACATCTTTGAGAACTTCCTGCGCAACAAGCGGGAGGAGTGGAAGCAGTACATCTCGGTGGTGCACCAGTGGGAGCGCGATCAGTACCTGGAGCAGTTCTAACGGGAGCTTTTCGTTGCTGAAAACAAAGGGCGGGTTCCAACCCGCCCTTTTTTACCTCTGGCCCGCTGCAATGTTACGCAAGAAAAAGCAGGCTCAAAACCGCTCCCGCTCCCACCACCGCTAGCACCGGCACCCCTCGTCGCAAGAGGAGAAGCGCCAAAAGCGCGGCGGGGGCAGCCCATGGCGGTACCAACGCCGTTTCGGCCACCTGCGCCAGCACGTGGAAGAGCAGGGCCACAAAAGCCGCCAGCGCTCCGCGAACCGCCCGCTGGAACGCCCAGGACTGCCGAAGCCGGGCAAAGTGGGGTGCCAGCGTGACCACCAAACAGGCGGGGGGGAAAAACGTGTACGTGGTAGCCACCAAGGCCCCCAGGAAACCCGCCACCTTGTAGCCGATGAAGGTGCTAGTGATCACCACCGGCCCCGGGGTGAGCTGACCCAGGGCCAAGCCGTCCATGAACTCCTGGGGGGAAACCAGCGGGGGATGGGTCAGCACGAAGGCGTGGTACAGGAGGGCCACGGCGGTGTAACCCCCGCCAAAGGCAAGGACGCTCACCTTGCTCACTTCAGCGCCCAGGCGGGCCACGCTGGGTTGCCAGGTGGCGAGGCCCAAAAGCACAAGCGCCAGCGCCCCTGCCACCGAAAGCCCCCAAGCCAGCCCTCGCCGGCGGCTTCCCTTGGGCGGAAGGGAGCCTTTTGGCATTTGTTTGGGGTTGGGCATGACGAGGATCCCCAAAAGCGCCCCGGCCAGCACCAACAGCACCGGGTTAATTTGGAAGAAAAACAGCGGCGAAAGAAAAGCCGCCAAGAGCAAGCCGCGGGTGTCCTGGAGAGCGGGCTGGGCCAGGGAAATCAACGAGGACCCCACGATCGCCACAATCACCGGCCCCAGGCCCCGAAAAACCGCGTGCACGGCGGGGAGGCTGCCAAACCGAAAGTACGCCGCGGACAAGGCCAGCATCAGCACAAAGGCGGGCAGGGCGTAAACGATGGCAGCCACGAAAACCAGGGGCGGGCCGTAGAGCCTTTGCGCCACATGAGCCGCGGTAGCCGGCACCACCGGCCCCGGGACCAGCTGGGCGAAGGCCAGGGATTCCCCAAACTCCTCTTCGCTCACCCATTGCCTGCGCACCACCAGCTCTTCCCGCAGCTGGGCGACAATGGCAGGACCGCCGTAGGAGGTAACCCCTACTTTGAAAAGCGCCCACAAAAAACGCGCAAGCGACGGCCTCGGCGCCATGCCCGTGAGCTTGCCCAACTCCCCGCCCAATTGCAAGCGCCCCAGCGCACCGCACGTGGCCAAGAGGCGGGTTTCGCAGATTCTTGGGCCACCTTGCCAAACATTTGCTCTATCTTCCTCAGCGGGGCCGGCGCTCCTGCTGTGGGGCCGCCGCACCGCGGCGGCTAACAGAAAAGCAACCCGCGACGGATCGCGGGTCCCACATTAGAAGCTCAGGTCCCACATTTTTTAGCTAGCTGGGAACGAGCGGGGCGCTTTTGCTGTTTGCAGGATTCGGATGGGAGGAGCACTGAAGTTGCAGATGCCAGGTCTTTGCCAGAGGGCACCGTGGAGGATGGATGTGGCCAGGGTTCAAGGCCCGGACCCTGTGGGGGCGTTACAGAAGCTCGTATCAGCGGATTTGCGGGGTCTTGCCCACGGCGAAGTGCGGGGAACCTTGCTTTTGCACCCCAAGGGTCAGTTCCGGGCGCTTTTAGCGGTGGGGCTTTGGCACGGGGAGGTGTGGCTTTTGGCGCCGCAGGGTTTTGGCCAGCGGGCCTGGGAGCAACTGCAACGCTACCTGCAGTTTTCCCGCTGCCGTTTGGTTCCCTTTGCAGGTCCCGTGACCGTGTTGGTGGGGGCCGGCTGGCGAAATGCCCTGCTTGCTGGCCACGCTTCTGGCTTGGAAGGCGCCGGTGGGCCTCCCGTTTTTGGCGAAAGCCTTTCGGGCTTGCCAGGAGGGGTGGTGCTGGCAGATGTGGGGCATGAGCGGGGGGCAGCGGATCGTGAGGAGCTGGAGCTGGCGCGGATACAAGCGGGGTTCCCCGCCTGGGGGAAGGAGCTCACCGACGACGTCTTGCCGCAAGAGGTAGGCCTTAAAGAACCATGGGTTTCCCAAAGCAAAGGCTGCTACGTTGGGCAAGAGACCGTGGCGAGGCTGGCAACCTATGGCCACGTGAACCGCCTCCTGGTGAGGCTTTCAGCCCCAGCGGCGGACCAAAAGCTTAAGACCATGGGGCCCTTGCCGTGGCCGCTCACTTCCAAGGAAAACACCAAACCCGTGGGGCGCCTTACCTCTTTGGCTTCTTCGCCGCAAGGGGAGGTGTGGGCTTTGGCATTGCTGCACCGTGCCTTTGCCCGGAATGGGCAGGAACTTTACGCGGGCACTGTGGGTTTTACCGTGCAAGCTGTGCTGGCTTAAGGCCACTCCACGTTACAAAGGTGCACACGCGGGCCCTGCTCCGTCACCAGGGCTTGGCGGATGAGTTTGCTGCCGGGACCCAGCCGGTGGCGGCGGGAAAGGTGGGTCAAAACCCAGTGGCGGTTGCGGGCAAAAGGAAGCCACGCACGGAGGTCTTCCAAGTGCATGTGGCCGAAGCGACGGGCGCGTTGCCGATCGGTGGGTTTTAGGAAGGTGCACTCCACCACCAAAACCTCCACCTGGGCAAGCCAGCTTTGCCGTTCCAGTACTTCCGGTCCGGTATCGGCCAGGTAAGCCAAAAGCGGGGTTTCCACGGTTTCCGAAACCTCCACACCCTTTTGCCGCAACTCGCGAATGCTCTCCGGCGGAAGGCCTGAAAACTCTCGTTTTAGTTGCCGTTTTGTCCAGGAAAGCCCAACGCCCAGGGTGGGCGTCCAATGGCTGGTGAGAAAAAAACGCACCATGCAATCCGGGCGCAGGTGCACGTTTTGCCCCTCGCTCACGACTTCCACCTCTACGGGGTAAGGATTGCCGTTTTCCATGGCGGCGCCGAGCTGGAGGAGCTGGCGCAGTTGGCTGGCCAGGGGATCAAGGGCGTAAACCCGCGCTGGTCCCAGATTTTGTAGCTGGCGCTGAGCTGCCCATGGCAAAAGGCCGGCCAAGTGGTCGGTATGGCCGTGGGACACCACCACGTGCTCCATGGGCACCAAAGCCCGCAAAGGGAAGCCTGAATCCAGTGCCAAACGGAACTGGGGGAGCAACAACACGGTGCCTTCGCCAGCGCGCGACCCACCCACCAGCAGCAGTTTGCCCCACGAGGTTTCCAGCTCAAGCCTACGCACAGCTTTCCCTTATCACGGGGATGGGGGGTGTTGTCAACTGGTTTTGGTTACAATTTGAGATGAGAGAAAGCGGAAGCCGCCATGAAGCATGCTTCGGGAAGGGTGCTGAAAAGCAGGGCAGGCCATGGCGGGGAGGTACAGGTGAAATGCTCTTAGCCTTTCCGCCTTTGGCTCAAGGTTAAGGAAAGGAGGGAAACCATGAAAAACCCATGGCGCTGGGGGCTTTTTTTGCGCGGCAGCGGTGCTTCCCTTGAGTGCGTGTTTGGGCATCGGCAGGTCCAGCGTGGCGCAGCAATCACGACCACCGTTGCCTTACGAGCAGGCCTTTGCAGTGGCACTGCGAGCTGCTCAAGAAATGCAAGAGGAGTGCAGCAGGATCAATCCCTTCAATTACCCAGGGGTGGTGAAGCTGGGTACGAGCCAAAAGAGGGGGTCATTACCGTGCACTACCGCTTTGACCCGGAAGCCGGTGGCATCTGCAGCGAGCCTCCTGGTGGTGTGTCCTCGTTCTTGAAGCAAGCTTTCGTGCCTCATTTTGGGGCGGAGTTTTTCATGCACGTGCGGTTCGTGCGGGAAGCTGACCGAGCTTTAGGGGTGCAGGTGGAGGTGACGCAAAGCAAGGGGGTCAAAAAAGCGGTTTTTGATGCGGAAATGGAGCGTTTCAAGGAGCTTTACTTGCGCTATTTGCGCCGGCACTGGCGGTAGCTGCTCCTCGCCTTGAGGCGTTGGTGCCGTTGAGGGCGTTTTTGCCGCAGCGTGGTGAAGGCTGCAACCGGTAGTTGGTAGCAGGGCCGCCCTTTTTTGTTTTCACCGCAAGAGGTACTGTCAACCTCAAGGGCTCCTTCACGTCTTTAAAGTTATGGCGGAGGTAGCTCGGTGGGAGCGGCCAGTGGGTGCAAGCGAACGGGAACTGGTAAACCAAGCGCAAAGCGGAAACCTGGGCGCAGCCGAGCAGTTGCTGGTAGCTTACGAGGCGCTCATTGGGCGTATGTGTCGGGCGTTGCTGCCGCCGGAGGAAGACGTGGAAGCCGCGGTGCAAGAGGTGATGGTTAAGGTCCTGAAGGGGCTCAAGTCCTATCGCGGGGAAGCGCCGTTGGCACCGTGGATCGCGCGCATTGCCGTCAACCACTGCCGGGACCTTTTACGACGCCGTAAGATCCTCTCCTTTGTGCCGCTGGAAAACCCCTTCCACCGTGAGGACGAGGACCCTTCTCCTCTACCGGTTCCCGAAACCGGTGCCGACCCGGAGCGGGTTTTGCGGGCCAAACAAGGGGTTGCCCGGGTGCTGGCGGCGCTGGAAGAGCTTCCCCATCGCCAGCGGGAAGTGTTTGTGCTGCGCTTTTTTGCCCACTTGGATTTGGCCGCCATTGCCCAGGTCTTGGGTGGGGTGGACGTGGGCACGGTGAAGACCCACCTCCACCGGGCTTTGGCGCGGCTGCGACCGCGCGTCTTGGAGGCATGGCCATGAGCTTTTCGCACCTCACGGAAGAGCAGCTGGAAGCTTTGTTGGCTGGAGAAGCGGGCAGGGAGCTTCAGGACCACGTGCATCGCTGTTTAGCGTGCCAACGCGAGCTGGAAAAGTGGGAAGGGTTTTTGGCGCCCTTGGCCTCTTGGCGGCCGCCGGCATC
>NZ_JMFG01000039.1 GCF_000687145.1 Thermoanaerobaculum aquaticum | reverse complement strand
GAAGCGCAAGAACTCCTCCACCAGGGGATCCATGGGCTTGCGGGGGTCCTGCACCACGTAAATGTAAAGCGGCCGGGAAAGCGGGTAGGTTTTGTTGAGGGCATCCTCGTAGTTGGGGGCGTGGGCCTTGTCGCCGGGCTTCTTGGCCAGGGCCAGAGCCTTCACTCCAGAGGTGGCGTAGCCGATCCCTGAGTAGCCAATGCCGTAGCGGTCCTCGCTCACCCCCTGCACCACCGAGGCCGAACCCGGTTGTTCCTTCACACTGTCCTTGAAATCCCCGCCGCCAAGAGCGTGGTCCTTAAAGTAGCCATAGGTGCCAGAAGCGGCGTTGCGGCCGTAAAGGGAGATGGGCTTTGTGGCCCACTCTCCCGAAAGCCCCAGCTGCCCCCAGGTGGTGATATCCCGGCCAAACCCCAGCCGCCGGGTCTTGGAGAAAATCGCATCCACCTCCGGCAGGCTCAAGGATTGGAGGGGGTTGTCTTTGTGCACGTAAACCGCCAGCACATCCAGGGCGGTGGTGATCTCGGTGGGCTCGTAGCCGTACTTTGCCACGATGGCATCCACCTCTGAGTCCTTCATCTCCCGGGACATGGGCCCCAGCTGTGCGGTGCCGGCGATGAGCGCCGCCGGCGCCGTGGAGGAGCCCTTGCCCTCCACCTGTACCCGCACCGCCGGATGGTGCCTGCGGAAGGCTTCCGCCCACAGCGTCATGAGGTTGTTCATGGTGTCGGAACCCACGGCGCTCAAGTTTCCGGAAACCGACCGCTTCTTGGCGTACGCCGGGATCGCCGGGTCCACCTTCACGGTTTGCGCGGAAACAGCGGCCGCAAAAGCCAAAGCCGTTAAGGAAAAGGTTAGGTTCTTTTTCATCGCACCCTCCTGGGGCCCGGTGGGCCCCGCGGTTATTTTCCTCACACATGTGAAGACCGCGTGAAGGTCGCCCGTTCCTGGAAATCGGGTACACTGCCAAACATGATCGTTGCCCTTTGTCTCCTGGCGCTTTTTTTAAGTAGCTGTCAAACCCCAGCACCCTCCTCCCCCGGTAAGGGGAAAAAGGCCAGGAGGGTGGTTTTGCTTTCGCTGGACGGCCTGGCTGCCACCCGTCACCGCCAGCTCCTGGAGGCGCAGGCCTACAAGGACCCTGAGGGACTTTCGAGCTTTTCCCGGTATGGCTTTGCACCCCGAGAAGCAGTTCCACCAAACCCCACGCTCACCGCCGTAAGCCACGCCACCATTGCCACCGCCCAGCTGCCTCAGGACCACGGCATCGTGGCCAACCGCTTTCACCTTCCGGTTACCCCGCTGGGGGCCACGGTTTCTGGCTTCGATCACCCCTGGCAAGCGGAAAGCCTTTGGGCGGCGGTGCGAAGGCAAGGGGGCAAGGTGGGCGTGGTGACCTTCCCCGGCTGCGACGGCACCACCCCCGAACGCCGCGCGGACTTCTTCATGGTGTACGTCAACCAGCCGGCTTCCCGCCCGCGCTGGGTGGAGCTCACCGCCGCCGGTCCAGGGGAAACGCTGCAGCTGGAGGTCAGCCTGAACCTCCGGGGCCAGGAGGAAAAGGTGAGCTTTCCCCTGGTGGTGCAATCTCCCGCGGCCGGTGGGGGAGCCCCGCAGCTTTTGGTGGGCGACGGAGCCCAAAAACAAGCGGTTGAGGTGGGGCAGTGGTTTGCCCTTAGGGTGAAAAGGCCGCACCCCGATGGCGGCGAACAAACTATCGGTGCTTGGTGTTTGCTTGTCGAGATCCAGCTCCAGCCCCTGCGGGTGGTGCTTTACCAGGGGGGTTTTTACGCCGTGGAAGCCCAGCCCCGGGCCTTCCGGGAGCTGGTGGAGCGGGAAGCCGGATTTTGGCCAGGGCCTCCCGATGACCGGGCGCTGGAAGCTGGCCTGCGCGGGGAGCGGGGGCTTTCGCTTTCCCAGTACGGAGCGCAGCTTGCGCGTTTCTCCTCGTTTTTCACCGCTGCCACCCTGGCGGCCGTTCGGCACATGGACTTTGACTTGCTGCTCACCTACCAGCCGGTGGTGGACGAGGCCCAGCACGCCTTGCTCTTCACCGACCCCCGCCAACCGGGATTTTCGGAGGGTTTGAGCAAGACCAGTGGCGAGTTTCTGGATTGGACCTACCAGGTGGCGGATCGCGCGGTGGGCCAACTGGCCCGGGCCTTAGACCTGGCCCAAGATGCCCTGGTGGTGGTTTCCGACCACGGCATCCACCCGGTTTGGGCGCAGATCAACCTGCAAGCGCTGCTTGAAAAAGAGGGGCTCTGCGGGCTGAGACGGGAAGGCGAGAGGGAAAGCCTCTCCCCGGATTGCCGCCTGTGGGCTGTCCAGGGGGGCGGGGTGGCCCACCTTTACGCCAACCTGGCCGCCCCAGAACCCACGGGCCTGGCCGCCGGTCCGGCCCGGGAGAAGCTCTTGCTTCTGGCTACCGAAGCCCTGGCGCGCCTGGAAGCCGCCGGTGACAAAGCGCTGGAGGCCGTGGCCCCCAGGGAAAAGGCCCAAACCTGGGGCCTGGCCCACCCCTACAGCGGGGATTTGGTGGTCTTTCCCAAACCGGGCATCGGGCTGGGAGGGCGCCCTGGGGACCCGCTCTTGAGTGCACCCCCTTACGCCGGCATGCACGGCTTTTTGAACCACCACCCCAGCATGGCTGCGGTGTTCTTGGCCCGGGGCGCTGGCGTGCCGCAAAAAGCCCCGGCCCGGGTCCCCTTGACCCAGGTGGCCCCCTTCGTCACCGAGCTTTTGGGGCTTTCGGCCCCTGGGCAATAAAAAACGGGGCCCTTTCGGGCCCCGTTTGGTCACCGCTTCGGTTTCTTACAGCCGGAACTTCAGCCCCACCTGGTACTGCCGCGGGGAGCCGGCAATGTTGGAACGCCCAAAGTTGGGGTTCAAGCTGGCCACGCCCCGGCTGCGGTCGTAGTTGACCATTTGCGTGATGGAGGTGCGGAAGTTGGAGTTGTCAAACAGGTTAAAGGCCTCGCCGATGATTTCCAACTCGTAGCTAGCCCCGAACCGGAAGATCTTGGAAAGACGCAGGTCCACGTTGCGGTAGTAGGGCTGGCGGAAGGAGTTGCGCCCGTAATGCACGCCGTTCCACCATGCCCGGTCACCGGTATAGGTGTCGTTGTTCAGGTCGCGCCCATCGGTGGGGGTGTAGGGGTAACCCGAGCGAACGGTGGCAATGGTGGAAAGCTGAATATCAAAGGGCAGCAGCACCACCGCCGAAAGCACGAACTTGTGCGTGAGGTCGTAATCCCCCGGGCCCCAGTTGTCCATGATGTTCAGCTGGTCGTCCCCGGCCCCGTAGGTCCCCAGAGAAACCGTACGCTCGTTGGAGTTGTTGTCCCGCCACTTGGAGTAAGTGTAGGAGGCGTCAAACATCCAGCGGTCGGCCCAACGCTTGCGGGCCTTGAGCACCACCGCCCAGTAGCGGGATTCGGCGTCGTCGGTGAACTGGCCAATGCGGCCGAAGTCCTGATAGTTCCGCAAAGTGGGGTTGTAGTAGTGGGTGCCAAACTCGGTGTAACCCACCGGCACCAGGTTCAGGTCCAAAAGCCGCTCCAGATGCTTGGTGTACGACCAGATGAACTCACCACCCACCGCGTAGTTGCCGCCCAGCTCCTGCTCAATACCAATGGAAAACCGCTTGGTCTTGGGGTTTTCGTAGCCGGGGGCAAACACGAAGAGGTCCGGGGTGCTCACCGGCAGAGAGCCCAGGCTTGGGAACGTGTTGGGGAAAGTGGGGCAGGGTTGGCTGGAGGTGCAGTTCAACGTCACCCGCACCACGCGGATGCCGTTGGTGAGCATGGCGTTGGCCAAAAGCAGTGTGGGTGTGTTGTCGTAAAAGTAACCAAAGCCACCGCGCACCACGGTCTTGCCTTCGCCAAAGGGATCCCAGGCAAACCCAACCCGCGGCGCCCAGTTGTTCTTGTCGTCGGGGATCTTGCCGGTGTTGGGGAACTTGGGGTTGGTTTCCTCAGGCTTGGGGTTGTCCTGGAAGTCGTAGCGCACACCGGCGGTGATGGTGAGGTGCGGGGAGGGCTTCCACTCGTCCTGAACGTAACCGGAGTAGTAGTTGGTATCGAACTTCACCCGGCCGTCGTAATCGGAAAACGACTGGATGTACTGGCTGGGCTTGTTGTTGAAGAAATCGTTCCAGGAGCGGTAGAAGTAGCGACCCCCTTGGTACCGGAAAAAGTAGTCGTCGTAGCTCACGAGATCCACGTTAAAGCCCGCCTTAATCCCGTGCTTTTCCAAGTAATAGCTGAAGTTGTCGGCAATTTGCGTGCGCTCTTCAATGAGGTTGTTGGGCAAGAAGTTGTTGCGCCCAAAGAACGCATCCGAAGAAATGGCCACCTCAGGAATTGAGGTATTGTTGGCCATCCGCGGCCGCTCTTCCTTGGCGTACTGCAGGATGAGCTCGTTAAAGGCGTTGCCACCCAACACCGCGTTGAGGTTCAACACCGAAGAGTTGAACTTGTTCCTCTCCAAACCGTTGTTGGAGACGCCGGTGGTAATGGAATCCGAGGTGGCGTTCTGGCCTTCGTAGTTGGAGTAGTTGTGCCGGAAGGTGGCCAAAAGGCTGGAGGAAACCTGCCAGTCCACCTTGCCCAGGATCACATCATCGTCGTTGGTCTGGGTAATCGTTCTGAAGCTCTCGTCGGCCAACCGAAGGCCGGTCTTGGCTTCAAAATCCGCTTCTCTCCCCGCCGGGAAGTTGCGGAACTCCAAGGCCAGCGGGCGATCCAAGCGCTGGCCATCGTAGGACAAGAAGTAATGCAGCTTGTCCTTGATGAAAGGTCCACCCACCGAAAGACCAAACTGATGCTGCTCAAAGGCCCGCTTTTGCGGAGCCACGGTGGCTGCCGGTGGTTTCTTGAAATCCTCCATCATGGACTCGTCGCGGAAGTAGTACCAGCCTTCCAGCTTGAAGTCGTTGGTCCCGGACTTGGTGATGGCGTTGATGATGCCGCCGGACGCGTTGCCAAACTGAACGTTGTAAGAAGAAGGAATAACCTGGAACTCCTTGATGGCCCCCTGGGAAAAGGTAAAGGCCGGCCGCGTGCCGCCCCGCTCCTCACCGAAAAAGGTGGACTGGGCGTTGGCACCATCAATGTTGAAGTTGTTTTGGATACCCCGCATGCCGCCAATGTGGGCGCGACCGAGGTCATCCACCGTGGACTGGGGGGTAAGGGCAATGAAGTCCAGGAAATCCCGGCCGTTCAGGGGAAGGTTGGCAATTTGAATCTCACCGACAGCGTTGGCCACATCGGGGCGGGTGGTCTCCACCAACGGTGCGGCGGCGGTGACGGTGACTTCTTCCGCCAGGGTCCCCACGTTAAGGGTGAACTCCACCCGCACCGAGGTACCCAGGGAAACGGCAATGCCCTGCTTGACCTCCGGCCGGAAACCGGAAAGCTCGGCCCGGATCTCGTAGGTGCCTACCGGCACAAACTCAAACCGGAACGCACCCTGGGCGTTGGTGACAGTCCGCCGCACCAACCCGGTGTCCACGTTCCGCAGCTCCACGGTGGCCCCGGGGAGCACCCCACCCTCGGCATCCTTCACGGTTCCCAGCACCTCACCGGTGGTGATGTTGGACTGGGCCCACATAGGGGACGCCAAAAGGGCGAGGGTCATAACCAGAAGCGTCACAAAAACCTTTCGTCCTCTCATACCCTCCTCCTTTTGGGATGAAGCTGCCCGTTCACGGTGTCATTCTAATGCCGGTCCGTTTCCTCTGCCAAGAGGACCCCGTGAAATCTCGGTGAAGATCGGTAAAAGGCTTTGGACCACCGCCTGTGGCGAAAAGCGGTCAAGCACTGCACGTTGCCCAAGCGGCGTCGCAAAACGCCCTTCCAGCACCTGCAGCAACCCGGAAGCCAGGGCCTGGGGATCCCCGGCCGGCACCAAGACGCCCATGCCGGTGAGACGCACCGGTTCCCGTACCCCCGGCAAATCGCTGGCCACCACCGGGGTACCGCAGAGCATGGCCTCCACCTGCACCATGCCAAAGGCTTCGGTGGAGTTGAGGCTGGGAAGCACCAAAACCGAACAGCACCGGTAAAAGGCCGCGAGTTCCTCATTGGAAAGCACACCGGCAAAAAGCCACCGCCGGCCCAGGGGGCGCACCAGCCGCTCCACCTCCTTGAGGTAGCCCCTCTCCCCGGGCACCTCTTGCCGGGGGCCCACGCACACCACCCGCACTTCGGGAAGCACCGCCCAAACCTGCGGCATGGCTTGGGCCAGGATGTGCAGTCCCTTTTCCCGGGAAACCCTGCCCACAAACCCCACCACCGGCTCCCCGGGTTTGAGGCCCCACCTTTCACGGAGGGTACTTACCACTGGCGGCGAACCTTCCAGCTGGGGAATAGGCGGAGGGATCACCCTCACCCGCTGCCGCAGCTGCAGCAAAAGAGGCGAAGAGGAAACGTAGTCCTCGCTTAGGGCCACCACCGCGTAGGCAGCTTGCAGGCAGCGGCGGTGGGAAGCGGCCAGCAGCGCTTCCACAAGCCGGTTCCCGCAACCCTTCCCCAGGCGCACGTCGCAGAGGTACGAAACCACCAGCGGCTTGCGGGCTTTTTTAGCGAGCCACGCCAGGGGCGCAGCCTCGGCCTGGGGAAGCACCAGCCAAACCACATCGGCGTTTTGCACCTCCAGCCAGAAACGGCGAAAAAGCCCCGGCATGAAAACACCCTTCCCCACCTTCATCCAAACCGGCACCCGCACGATGCGCACCCCCTCGCGAACTTCCGTGAAGGGCACGTCCGGAAGAAAGCGGGAGGTCAGCACCACCACCTCCTGGCCTGTGGCCGAAAGGGCTTCCGCGAGGCGTTGCAGGTACACGGTGAGGCCCGAAAGGTAGGGCCGGTAGTAGCTCGCCACCGCCAAAATCCGCAGCGGCTGAGATGCCATTCCGATACCCGCCGCTCCTTACCGCCGGGCCTGGGGCGCCAGAATCAGCCGGGGGGCAAAAAACCAGTTTTCGCTGGCCTCGGGCTGCAGGGTGCCCACCTTGGCGAAGTAGGCCACCAGGAGATCCACCACCTGCTTGTCCACCATCTTCACCCGGGGTGCTTGGCGCAGGAAGGGGTAATCCCCCCCGCCGGCGGCGCGGTAGGAGTTCACCACCAAGCTGAAGGTGTCGTTGGGCTGCACGGGCTTGCCACCCACCTTCAGCCCGCGCACCCTGGCCCCCACCGGTGCGGTGGGGTCCACCAGGTAGCTGGCCCCTTCCAGGGTGTCGTAGTTGTACGTGGGAAGCCCCTCCTCCCGCACCAGCTGCAGCGGCCCATCCCCCCCGCAACGCACCCCCTGCCACCCGCGAACCGCGTGCTCCAGGATGGCCCTGAGCTGCTCCCCGCTCACCTGCACCACCACCAGCGAGTTGGGGTACACGTAGAGGGCGTGGGCCAAACGGGGGGTGAGCGGACCGGGGGGAAACTCCAACTGGGAGCTGGCCACCGGTGCCGCCAGGGAAAGCTGGGCCCCCGTGGCCCAAAGCTGCACCTGATGGATGAGGTCGAGCCCCGGGTCGTCCTCCACCGGCACACCACCCACCCGCAAAGGTACGGCGAGCCTCCCCAGGGGCCTGTCCAGCTCGGCCTTCACCTGCCGGGCCAACGGCTCCAGGGCCGCCAGCACCTGGGGATCGGGGGACATCTCCCCCGTGGGCACGTTTTGACCCTGAATCGCGACGACCCGGTACGCGCCGTGCTCCTTTCGGAGCTGGACCTCAAAGTACGTCACCAGCTCGGCCCAGCGCCCGGGCTGAGCCACCCACGTTTGGCCCAACTTTCGAGGGGGGATGTTGCGGTGGGTGTGGCCGGTGAGCAGGATGTCCACGCCGGGAAGCTGGGCCAGGCGCCAGGCGAAGTTTTCCTCATCCGAGCCGTTGGGCTCCCCGCTTTGCAAATCGCGCTCAAATCCCGTGTGGGCCACCACGATGAGAAGGTCCACCTGGGGCCTGAGCTTGCGGATGGCTTCCTCAGCCGCGGCCAGCGGATCCAGGAACGCCAACGGCTGCCAGTGTTCGGGCGGGTCCCAGTAGGGCACATGCGGGTTCGTAACACCCACCACACCCACCCGCACCGGCCCCCGCTGGAGGATGATCCAAGGCTGCACGGGAAGCTCTGCCTCCTTTGCTTGGCCCAAATTGGCAGCCAACCACGGGAAACGGCTTTGGTTCAGGGCCCGCCGCAGGGGTGCAAGCCCGTAGTTGAACTCGTGGTTTCCCAACACCGCCGCGTCGTAGCCCACCAGGTTCATGGCGGTCACCGTGGGGTCGCTGCCGTTGCCCAGCTGACCGGTGAGCACGTAGTGGCTCAGAGGCGTTCCCTGGATGGCATCCCCGCCGTCCAAAACCACAGTCATGGGGTTTTTCTCCCGCAGCTCGCGCACGAAGGTGGCTACCTGGGCCAGAGAACCCCGCGCCGGCCTCTGGCGAACCTCATCGTAAGGCAGCACATGGGCGTGAACGTCAGAGGTAAACACCACGGCCAACGTAACTTCCTTTTGGGCAGCGGTAGCTCCCAAAGCCACCAGCAAGGCCAAGCACGTAGTGACGAACGATTTAAAGCTCAAGACCAACCTCCTTCCCTGTGCTCACCGAAAACCGCCGCCAGGGTTCCGGCAATTTCCCCCACGGTGGCGTAGGCTTCCACTGCGGCGAGAATTGGCGGCATGAGGTTTTCGCCGGTTTTTGCGGCGTTTTCTAGGGCCTCCAAAGTCCGCTTGACCTCTGCTTCGTTCCGGCGGGCCTTCACCGCCCGCAGCCGCTCCACCTGCGCCCTTTGCACCTCGTCGTTGACGCGAAACACCGGCGGCGACTTGCTCTCGCCTTCCTGGAAGCGGTTGACCCCCACCACCACCTGGGAGCCTTCCTCAATTTCCCTCTGGGCACGGTAGGCCGCATCCTGGATTTCCCGCTGCACAAAGCCCCTCTCGATGGCCGCCAAAGCCCCACCCATGGCCTCGATGCGGCCAATGTACTCGGAAGCTTGCGCCTCAATGCGGTCGGTCCAGGCTTCGATGACGTAAGCCCCACCCAGCGGGTCCACCACATCGGCAAGCCCCGACTCGTAGGCGATGATTTGCTGGGTGCGCAAGGCAAGGAGCGCCGATTCCTCGCTGGGGAGCGCCAAAGCTTCGTCTTTGGCGTTGGTGTGCAAAGACTGAGTGCCCCCACACACCGCCGCCATGGCTTGAATGGTGACCCGCACCACGTTGTTGTCGGGCTGCTGGGCGGTGAGGGTGGAGCCGGCAGTTTGGGTGTGGAAACGCAAGAGCCAGGACCGGGGATCCCGGGCACCGAACTCCTCCTTCATGGTTTTTGCCCACAGCCGGCGGGCCGCCCGGAACTTGGCCACTTCCTCCAGGAAGTTGTTGTGGGCGGCAAAGAAAAACGAAAGCCGGGGCGCAAAGTCGTCCACCGCCAGCCCCGCCGCCAGAGCTTGCCGCACGTACTCCCGGGCGTTGGCCAGGGTAAAGGCCACCTCCTGCACCGCCGTGGCTCCCGCCTCCCGGATGTGGTAGCCGGAAATGGAAATGGTGTTCCACTTGGGAACCTGGGCGTGGCAAAAGGCCATGAGGTCGGTGACCAGGCGCAAGGAGGGACGGGGCGGGAAGCGGTAGGTGCCGCGGGCAATGTACTCCTTGAGGATGTCGTTTTGCACGGTGCCGGAAAGCTTCTCCCAGCTCACCCCTTGCTTTTTGGCCACCGCCAACACCATGGCCAGCAGGATGGAAGCGGTGGCGTTAATGGTCATGGAAAGGGAAACCCGGTCCAGGGGAATGCCCTCGAGGAGCGTTTCCATGTCGGCCAACGTGTCAATGGCCACCCCCACCCTCCCCACCTCTCCCAAGGCCAGCGGATGGTCGGAGTCAAAGCCAATTTGGGTGGGCAAATCGAAAGCCACCGACAGCCCGGTTTGCCCCTGGGAAAGCAAAAAGCGGTAGCGCCGGTTGGACTCTTCGGCGGTGGCAAAGCCCGCGTACTGTCGCATGGTCCACAGCTTCCCCCGGTAGCCGGCGGGGTAAATGCCGCGGGTAAAGGGGTATTCCCCGGGAAGGCCCAGCTTTTCTTCGTAGCTCCCGGTTACGCTCCAGGGCCCGTAGGTAAGCTCCACCGGCAAACCCGAGGGCGTGTGCACCTGCTCCCGGTACGTCACGTCGCCAGACAGGCGGGAAAGCCAACGTCGGTAAGCATCTTCGTCCATGGACAGGCCCTCCGCCGCCAGTATACCGGCTGAGGAGCTCGCTTCCGGCCTTGGCAAGCGCGGGGGGTTGCGCAAAACCGCTTCACGCCGGGCCATCTTGTGGCATACTTATGGCGATGCTGGCACTTTCCGGCACCCTTGACCCCTTGCACCTCAACGACCTTTTGGAATGGCTGCACATGACCCGGGCCACGGGGCGGCTTTTCTTAAGCACTGGTGCAGTCACCCGAACCTTTGACCTGTCGGGCGGGAAGGTGATCTTCGCCTCCTCCTCCCGGGCTGCCGAGCGCCTGGCCTCCTGGCTTTTGCGCAAACGGGTGGCAAGCCGCCAGGCGCTGCTCAAATCCCTGGCCATTTCCCAAATCCAAGGTGAGCCCTTTACCACCGTGGTGCTCCGCGACGGCTACCTCACCCGGGAGGACCTGGTGAGCGCCGGCACCGCCCTGGCGGTGGCCTTGGTGAGCCGCATCCTCAAGGAGCAGCGGGTGCTGTTCCGCTTTGACCCCAGCTATCCAGTCCGCAGGGGAGAGCCGGTGAACCTGGAGCTGGCCTGCTCTCAGCTCATCATGGAAGCGGCGGTGAGCGCTGACAGCCGCCCCCCCACCGATCACGGGGAGACCGTCCCCATGGCCAGTCTGGAGCCGCCCTCGCTGGAGGCGCTCTTTTGGGAGGTTATGGCGGGCTTGAGCGGTATCACCGTGGATCCCAGCGAGGTGGCCGCCAGCCACCAGACCTTGCTACGGGTGGGCGACCTTTTAGCCCGCTGGGTATCGCAGGGGCCACCGCTTCTCCCGCTGCCCCCGCGGGAAGCCGCGGTGGTGAGCGAAAAGCTAGAGCGCGGCGAGGTCCCCAGGCCCGAGGAGGCCCCTACCCTGGCCTGGGACTTTTTGGCCCTGGTGAACGGCTTGGACGCCCCCGGCTCCTCCCGGGCGGGAAGCCTCCATGAGGCGTGGATGATGGCCGCCGGGGACGCCCAGGATTTGGCCCGGCTGCTTTTGGAAAACTCCCGCTGGCGGCGAGACAGGGAGGAACCCCTGGACGAGACCATCCAGCGCATGGCAGCAGCTAGAGCCGCCGCCGCTCGCGCCTTGGCCCCCACCCTTGGCCTCGCCGAGGAAACCGCCGCCACCGCCACGGTCCTGCCGCTGGTGCTCTTGACCCTGGTGCTCACCGCCTTCAGCCCCGCCGATGCCACCGCCACCAGCTTGCAGGGAGCCCTGGTCCGCCGTTTGCTGCCGCTGGTGGGCAAAACTGCGGGCACCGCCTCGGGTCTCCCCGAGGTGCTGTTAGCCGCTCTTACCGGCGAGCCCTCTTCCCACCCGGGGGCACAAGTGGCGGAGCTGGCCACGCTGGCCGCCGGCGAGCAAACGGTGGGCGAGCCGTCCACGGCCTTTGACGACAACCCGGCGGTGGCTGGCGCCTTTGCCAGTGCCAGAGAAGCCGCCCAAAAAGCCCTTGCCGCAAAATCGGCGGGCAGGTAGGTTGACGCTATGCACGTACTGGTCATTGGTGGCAGCCGCTTCATAGGCCGGGCCGTGGTGCAGAGGCTTTTGGTGGAAGGGCACCGGGTGACGGTGCTCAACCGCGGCAAGAGCCCAGACCCGTTTGGGACCCGGGTTTCCCGGGTGGTTGGCGATCGTTCGGACCCTGAAACCCTCAAGCGGGCGGTGAGCCGCCGGGACTTTGACGCGGTGGTAGATATGGTGGCCTTCCGGGAAGAGGACACCAAAGCCGCCATCGAAGCGTTTTCCGGCCGTATCGGGCACTTCCTGCACATCTCCACCGCCGCCGTGTACTTAATCCGCGACGGCATTTACTGCCCCTTCCGCGAGGAGGATTTTGCCGGCCGCCTGCAGCCAAAGACCGAAGCCACCGCGTCCACCTGGCTTTACGCCTACCACAAGCGGCGCTGCGAGGTGGCGTTGCAGCACGCCTGGGAAAACCAGCAGTTTCCCTTTACTTCGTTGCGGCTTCCGGTGGTGGTGGGACCGGGGGATTACACCGCCCGCACCCAGGCGTACTTCGAGCGGCTTCTGGACGGGGGCCCCATCATCCTCCCCGATGGAGGGCTCAACTCCTGGGGCTTCCTGTGGGTGCACGACGTCGCTGAAGTGGTGGTTTCTAACCTGGCCAACGCCAACGCCTTTGGCAACGCCTACAACTTGGCCCAGCGCGAGGTGGTGAACCTGCGGCAGTTCGTGGAGCTTTCGGCGGCGTTTTTGGATCGGCGTCCCGCGTTGGTTTCGGTACCCACCGAGTGGCTCAAGGCGGTGCAGCTGGGAACCACCTTTTCCCCTTACAGCCACGACCACGACATCGTCCTGGATATCTCCGCAGCGCAGAGGGACCTCCTCTTCAAGCCCACACCGTTTACCACCTGGTGCGAGCAGCTTACCCAGCACTTCCGCAGCTCCTGGGATGGAAGCCCATCCAAGCTGTACAGCACCCGGCCGCTGGAGCTCAAGCTCGTGGAGGAGTTTGCCCGCCTGCGCCTTCCCAGCTTGAACCCTTCGGTTTCCGTGGTGTCAGCCTGAACCTTCCCCGCTAAGGCTTTGCAGCGCCACCCTTGCCGCTTCCCGCTGGGCGAGCTTCTTCGACGATCCCTCCCCCCGACCCCGCACCTCACCCCCCACCTCCACCTCGTACACGTACAAACGCTGGTGTTCCGGGCCCCGTACCTCCACCTGCCGGTACAGTGGCAGCTCCCACCCCTTCCGCTGACAGAGCTCCTGCAACGCCGACTTTGGCTCCAAGCTCAAAAGCTCGGAGCGGGAAAGGCCAGCCAGGGCAGGGCTTAACAGCCGGCGAACGAAGGCAGCAAACCGCCGGTAGCCCAGCTCCAGCACCAAAGCCCCCAAAACCGCTTCCAGGGCATCGGCCAAGAGCGCTTCCCCCGGCTCCACCCCTTCCGCCACCTCCAACGCCTCCGCAAGCCCCAGCTCGGAAGCCAAAGCCGCTAAGGTTTCCCCTTTCACCAGCGCCGCCCGCGCCCGGGTTAGCTCCCCCTCCCGGGCCCGCGGCCAAGCGAAAAACAGAAGCTCGGCCACCGCATGGGAAAGCGCGGCATCGCCCAGGAACTCCAGCCGCTCGTTGCTGGCAAGCCCCTTGGGCACCGCCACCGAGCGGTGGCGGAGGGCTTCGGCTAAAAGCTCGGGGCGGCGGAAGCGATGCCCCAGCTTTTCCTCAACGCGCCGCAGCACCTCTTCGCGGCTTACGGTCTCGCCTTCCTGCTTGACGTTCCTGGCCATCGGCTCCAAACTCCCTCCCCGTGGAGAAGTTTCGCATCTTTGGCGGCTACCGTCTTTCCGGCACGGTCACGGTCTCAGGGGCTAAGAACGCAGCGCTCCCGTGCCTTGCCGCCACCCTCCTCACCCGTGAGCCGGTGAGGCTTTCCGGCTTGCCCAGGGTACGGGACATCCTCACCATGGAAAAGGTCCTGCGCACCCTGGGGGAACACTGCCAGCACGACAACGGGACCACCACCGTGGTGATGGGGCAGGCCACCGCCACCCACGCCCCTTACGAGCTGGTGCGCACCATGCGGGCTTCGGTGTTGGTCCTGGGCCCGCTTCTGGCGTCCCGCCGGCAAGCGAGGGTTGCCCTCCCCGGCGGCTGCGCCATTGGCGCCCGTCCCATTGACTTTCACCTCTCGGCTCTGGCGCGGCTCGGCGCCGACATCCGCGTGGAGCACGGGGACGTGGTGGCGGAAGCCCCCCGCGGGCTTTTTGGTGCGGAAATTGCCTTCCCGCGGGTGACGGTTACGGGCACCGAGAACCTGCTCATGGCGGCCACCCTGGCCCGCGGGCGCACCGTGCTTTCCGGTTGTGCCCGGGAACCGGAGGTGGTGGACCTGGCCGCCATGCTCACCCTCATGGGCGCCCGCATTTCCGGAGCCGGCACCGACGTCATTGAGGTGGAAGGGGTGGACCAACTCACCGGCTGCAGCCACACGGTGATCCCCGACCGCATCGAAGCCGGGACCTACCTGTTGGCCGCCCTCATGGTCGGGGACGGCGTGCGCATTGAAGGGTGTGTGCCGGAGCACCTCTCGGCGGTTCTGGAGGTTCTGGGATCCGCCGGGGCCCAGGTGGAGGTGCAGCCCCAAGCCCTGGTGGTTCCCCGGCAACAAACGCCGCTTCGGGCTTTTACCGTGAGCACCCAGGAGTACCCCGGCTTCCCCACCGACCTGCAAGCGCAAGCCATGGCCTTGGCCACCCAAGCCGAGGGGCGTTCGGAAATCGTGGAGAACATCTTCGAGAACCGCTTCCAGCATGTCCTGGAGCTCAAAAGGCTGGGCGCCGACATAAGCGTGGAGGGGCGCAAAGCCGTGGTTCGTGGTCCCACCAAGCTGCAGGGCACCACGGTCATGGCCTCCGACCTGCGGGCCTCGGCGGCCTTGGTTTTGGCCGGGCTGGCCGCCGAAGGGGAAACCGTGGTGGACCGCATTTACCACCTGGATCGCGGGTACGAGACCATGGAGGTCAAGCTCTCCCAGCTGGGCGCACGCATCGAGCGCTTCAACCCCGGCCCGTTTCTGTGAGTTAAGGCTTAACGCAGTTCCGCCCCGCAGCCTTGGCCTCCAAAAGCCGGCTGTCAGCACGCATTACCAGCTCCCAGGGGCTCGCCGGCGGATTTGCATTTCCAGGATCGTAACCGGCTACACCCAGCGATATCGTGACCCGCACCACCTCGCCGGTTTCCAGCCGCACACCTCCCGCCTCTTCCACCCGCTGGCGAAGCTTTTCCGCCACCACCCGGGCACCGGCTTCGTCGGTTTCGGGGAACACCAGCAGGAACTCCTCTCCCCCGTAGCGACCTACGATATCCGACAAGCGCACCTCACGGCTGAGCACCCAGGCCGTTCGCTTGAGCACCGCATCCCCCACCAAATGGCCGTAGCGGTCGTTCACCGGCTTAAAAAAGTCCACATCGGCCATGGCCACCGCCAGCGGCCGGCCGTAGCGCACCGCCCGCTGCCATTCCCGATCCAGCTGCTCCAAAACCGCCTCTCGGCGCAGGAGGCCGGTCAGGCTGTCTACGGTGGCCGCCTCAAAAAGCCGCGCGTTTTCCAACACCACCGCCACGTGGTGGGCCAAAAGCGTCAAAAGCTCCAGCTCCTCGGCCACCCAGCTGTCGCCCTTCCCACCTAAAAGCAGAAGACCCACCAGCTGGCGGGGCCCGGTGATGGGAACCACAAGGTCGGCGCCAAAAAGCGCCAGCCTCTGGGCCATGGCCGCGCTCACCGGTTTGAGCTCGGCAGCGGTGGTGGGGGTCCCGGCTTGCGCCACCGCCTGCACGGCGGGGTCCTCCCGCGACAAAAGGAACGCTGAGTCGAAATCGGCGGCAAGGTTTACAGCGGTGGAAGCAGTGGTCACCAGGAGCTGGTTGGCGCTATCCACCAAAAGCAGCGTCACCCGCGGGCAAGCAAAAACATCCCGGACTTGCTCCACCAAATACGCACTCATGGGCTGGATCTTGCCGTAGCTGGAAAGCTCCGCAGCTAACTGCACCAGCTGCTGCCTCTGGGCGTAACGCTCGGGGAAGAAACGCTGATCAATGACCTCTTGCAGATAGTTGCGGAGCGGCGAAAACAACAACCCCAAAAGCAGCGTGGCCCCGGACACCAGGAAAACCGAAGCTCCGCCTCCAATCCACTCCGCCAAAAGCGCACTACCGGCACCCACCAAGGCGTAAAACACCAGCACAAGGCTGCCGGTGACTGCGGTGTAAAGCAAGAACCGGCGCACCAAAAACTCGAAGTTCAGGAACTGGTAGCGGTAAATGGCCACAAACACCGCCACCGGAAATGCCAAAAGGCAAAGGGACTGGAGGTAGTCGCTCCAGGTGGGGAGGCTCCCACCGAAGAGCTGGTAGGTGCTGGAGATCAGCACGTAAAGAGCCCAAGGGGCGGTTCCCACCAGCACCAAAAGCGCCTGCTGCCGGCCCAGCGGCGAAACCGCCCGGTGCGCTTGCTTCCAGAGCAGGACAACCACCAACAGGGCCCAGCCGGGCAAAACCACAAAGTTCAGGAGAACGTTGGCCAACGAGGGCGGAAGACTCAGAAAACCAGGCGCCAGCTCGGGCACCAGGTACGCTGCCGCCAACACCATCCCCGCGCCCAAACCCAAAGCGGTAAGCCCACGTTCCAGCCACGGCTTTTCCACAAGCCAGCGGGCCCGTTGGGGGATCAGCGAAACCAACCGCAGCTCCAGGGCCATCTGCCAACCGGTGAGAAGGAAAAACGCCACATTGCGGCAACGGTCCAGCCAGGAAGGCCCAAAGGGAAAAACCGGCAGGGAAAACTCCCAGGCCACCGCCACCGCGAAGAGCACCAAAAGCCTGCGGCGGGGGTCTTCCGCCGGAGCGAAAAGGACCACCAGCGCCACCAAAAAGTAGGCCAAGGCGCTGAGGGCGTTAAGCCCTAACGACACCCAATCGGGGCTCACCCCGGGTTTCACCGAAAGGGAAAGCTCTTTCCCCTCGCGGAGAACCAGGAAAGCGGCTTCTTGCCCCCGGCGAAAACGACGCGCCTGGCCATCGTAGTCTTGGACGCTGGCAATGGGTGTGTTGTTGACCCGCAGGATCACGTCCCCCGGCTGCAAGCCAGCCCGCGCTGCCGGCGCCTCCGGGGACACATCCGCCACCAGCAGATGCCCATCCTTGAGGTCGGCTACAAAGCCCAGCCGCCGATCGGCCGCCGCAAGGTGCTCCCGCAGTTGCCAGCCAAAGAGCAAGAAAACGGCAAGGCCAAAAGCTGCCGCCTGCAAACCCCGGGGCCACCGCCAAAAGCTCAAGCT
>NZ_JMFG01000038.1:31098-31324 GCF_000687145.1 Thermoanaerobaculum aquaticum | reverse complement strand
CCGTTGAGATCCCCCATGCCGGCCGCAAACACCCGCCCCAGAATCTCGTCCTTGGAGAAAAACCCGGAAAACACAGGGATACCAGCCAAAGCCAGGGTCGCCACCAAAAACGTCCAGTAGGTGGTGGGAAGATGCCGCTTCAAGCCCCCCATCTTGCGCATGTCCTGCTCCCCACCCAAAGCGTGAATGACGCTGCCGGAGCCCAGGAACAGGCAGGCTTTGAAGA
>NZ_JMFG01000038.1:0-30987 GCF_000687145.1 Thermoanaerobaculum aquaticum | reverse complement strand
TGCCGGTAGATGACGTTGGTACGGGCCACCATGTACACACCGGCGGTGACCATGGTGGCGGCGTGGATGAGAGCGGAGACCGGCGTGGGGCCGGCCATGGCGTCGGGAAGCCAGACGTAGAGGGGAAGCTGGGCGGATTTGCCCACAGCGCCCACAAACAAAAGCAAGCCAATGGCGTTGAGGTAGCCTGCGTAGCTGGCCGGGTTTTCCTCCACCGCCTGGGCGATTTGGCCAAAGTCCACGGTGCCAAAGACCTTGTAGGCCAGGAAGATCGCCAAGAGAAAGCCAAAGTCACCGATGCGGTTGACGATGAAGGCTTTTTTGCCTGCGGAAGCGCACCAGTCCTGGGTGAAGTAGTAGCCAATGAGGAGGTAGGAGCAAAGGCCAACGCCTTCCCAGCCCACAAAGAGGACCAGGAGGTTGGCCCCCAGGACGAGGGTGAGCATGGCAAACATGAAGAGGTTAAGGTAAGCAAAGTAGCGGGCAAAGCCCCGGTCGCTTTCGCCGTGCATGTAGCCAACGGAGTAAACGTGAATCAAGAACCCCACAAAGGTGACAAAGAACACCATGACCGCCGAAAGCGCATCCAAACGCAGGGAAAAGTCAATGGAAAACGGCGCCAATTGGCCGGCCACGGTATGCCCGGGAAGCGGCGGGATCCACGAAAACAGCGTCACCTGCCATACGTGGTGGCGACCAAAATGCCAAAGCCAGTAGGCCACCGCGGTAAAGGCGGACAGCATGGCCAGCCCGCTGCCGGCCAACGCTACCGCCGAAGTTGTCCTCTTCGACCATCCGCGGCGGTTGCCGATCAAGCCGTTGGCCACCGCCCCCAACAGCGGAAACAGAAGCACCAGGCCTAACACCGCGTCCATGGCTCAACCCCGCATTTCCGAAACGGCATCCAGAGCCACCGTGCTCTTGAGCCGGGAAAGCTGCACGATAATCCCCAGGCCAATGGCCGCCTCAGCTGCAGCAATGGTGATGACGAAAACCGGGAAAACCTGGCCGGTAAGGTCTCCCAATTGCCGGGCAAAGGCCACGAAGTTCAAGTTGGCGGCGTTGAGGATGAGCTCCACGCTCATGAGCACGGTGATGAAGTTACGGCGAACCAAAAGCCCCACCAGCCCACAGGCCAGCATCAGCACCGAAACCAGCAAATACCAGGACAAAGGGATCATGCTCTCTCCGTTTCCTTTGGCTTGCGCCCCAAAACGATGGCCCCCACCATGGCCACCAACAGGAGCACCGAAACCACCTCAAAGGGAAGCAGGTAATCGCGGTACAAAAGCCAGCCCACGGCTTCGGTGTTGCCCACCCGCTCCCCGGCGATGGACACCAGAGGCGAAACATCCGCCGTGGGCCGCTTGCCCAGGGCCCACATGGCGGTGAGGGCCAGCGCCGAAAACAGCATGCTTCCCACCACAGCCAGCGGCACCAGGGGCTTTAGGTACTGCGTTTCCTTTTCTGCCGCTCGCACGTTCACGAACATGATCACAAACAGGAAAAGCACCATCACGCCGCCGGCGTACACCAGCACCTGCACCGCCGCCAAAAACTCCCCGTGGGCCAACACAAACAAGCCGGCCACACCGAGGAAGCTGGCCAACAGCGAAAGCGCCGCATGCACGGGCTGCCGCAGCGCCACCACACCTACGGCACCGCCCAGCGAAATCAAAGCCAAAAAAAGGAACACCCCTTGAGAAAAATGGGCCACGAGGAAATCCATCAGTGGTCCTCCTCTTCCTCTTCGCCCCCCAAGCGGAAGGCGGGCAGCCCCCCTTCGGCCGGTGGCTTCACACCCGGGAAGGGCTTTACACCCTCCCAGTGCATGAGCTTTTCCTTGTTGAAGTAGAGGGCGTGGTTGCGCTCGTAAGCCGCCGCTTCGTAGGTCTTGGTGGTGAGCCACACCGCTTCGGTGGGGCAAGCCTCGGCACAGAGGTTGCAAAACATGCAGCGCTTGACGTCAATGTCGTAGCGGTCAATGACCTGTTTTTTGCGCTTCTTGCCTTCGATTTCGTACTCCTCCCAGTGGCTTTCAATGTGAATGATGCCAATGGGACAGGCCTTTTCACAGCCGCGGCATACGTTGCACCGCTCCAGGGAGTAGCCAAACATCCCGCGGAAGCGATCCGCAGGCTCCTTCCGTTCTTCCGGGTACTGGATGGTGGCCTTGCGGGAGAAAAGGTATTTCCCCGTGGTTTTGAGCCCCGTGAGCAAATCCACAGGGATCACGCTGGCTAAAAGCCCCCAAAAGCTCATACCTGACCTCCCGGAAGCGAAACAAAATAGGCAACCACCAAAAGGTTGACCAAGCTTACGGGCAAAAGCACCTTCCACCCTAAACCCATAAGCTGGTCAAAGCGGTAGCGGGGAAAGGTCCCCCGGAACCAGATGTAGAGGAACAGGAAAAAGGCAACTTTGAGCAAGAACCACGCCAGAGGTGGAATCACGTCGAGAAAAGCTAAAGCCGCCACGTTGGGGAAAGGCCGCAGCCAACCACCAAAAAACATCACCGTCGCCAGCGAGGAAACCACCACCATATTTGCGTATTCCGCAAGGAAATAAAACGCGAATTTCATTCCCGAATATTCTGTGTGGTAGCCGGCCACCAGCTCGGATTCAGCTTCGGGAAGATCAAAGGGGTTGCGGTTGGTTTCCGCCACACCGCAAATGAAGTAAATGAAAAACGCCACAAAGCCCGGGAAGAAAAACCAAACCCCGGCTTGCTTTTGTGCCTCGACGATGCGCACCAGGGAAAGCGATTTGGCCAAGATCAGCACCGTGACCACCGAAAAGCCCATGGGTACTTCGTAGGAGATCATTTGCGCTGCCGAGCGCAAGCCGCCCATGAGCGAAAACTTGTTGTTGGACGCCCAACCGCCGAGGATGATGCCGTACACACCAATGGAGCTCACAGCAAGGATGAACAGCACGCCGACGTTCACGTCGGTGACGAACAAGTTAGGCGAAGGACCAAAGGGGATGACCGAAAAAACCACCAAAGCCGGCACGATGATGAGCACCGGGCCCAAAAGGAACACGAACCTCTCGGCAAAACCCGGGGTGAGGTCCTCCTTTACGAAGAGCTTGAGGGCATCGGCAATAGGCTGCAGCCACCCTTTGGGCCCCACGCGGTTGGGTCCCAAGCGAATTTGCATGTAAGCCAGGAGCTTGCGCTCAAACCAGGAAAGGTACGCCGCCAGCAACACCAGCGCCAAAAGGATCACCAGGATCTTCACCAGCGGCCAACCCACGTATGTCCAGAAGAGCTCGTTCATACCCACCCCTAGCGATCAATCTCGCCCAGCACGATGTCCAAGGTGCCGATGACCGCCACCACGTCGGCCACCAGGTGCCCCTTCACCAGCTCCGGCAGCGCCTGAAGGTTCACAAAACAGGGCGGACGCACCCGCACCCGGTACGGGGTCACGTTGCCGTCGGAAACGATGTAGTAGCCAAGCTCGCCCTTGGGCCCTTCCACGGAAAAGTAAACCTCCCCCTTGGGCGGACGGATCACCTTGGGCACCCAGGCCATCACCGGACCGTCGGGCAGGCGGTCCAGGCACTGGCGGATGATGCGCACCGACTGCCGCATTTCCTCCATGCGCACCAGGTAGCGGTCGTAAGTGTCCCCGTTCTTGCCAATGGGGATGTCGAACTCCACCTCGTTGTAGTGATCGTAAGGGAACACCTTGCGGATGTCCCACTTAACGCCGCTGCCGCGCAGCGGTGGCCCGGTCAGCCCCCAGGCAATGGCCTTTTCCGCATCAATGACCCCGACCCCCACGGTGCGGGCCTTCCAAATGCGGTTGTTGGTCAAAAGCCGCTCCCAGTCCTCGATCTTTTTGGGGAGCTCATCCACAAACTTGCGGCAGCGGTCGGTCCAGCCTTCGGGAAGGTCCCAGGGCACCCCACCGATGCGCATGGTGTTGAGGGTCAGGCGGGCGCCGCAGTACTCCTCAAACAAATCGAGGATCTTTTCCCGCTCCTCAAAGGTGTAAAAGAACGGCGTTACCGCGCCAATGTCCAAGGCGTGGGTGGCAAGCCAAATGATGTGGGAGGCAATCCGCTGGAGCTCCGCCAGGATCATGCGGATGTACGCGGCCCGCGGCGGAATGGTAATCCCCATGAGCTTTTCCACCGCTCCCACGAAGCCCTGGTTGTTGGTGGCCGCCGCCGTGTAGTCCATGCGGTCGGTGTGGGGGATGCACTGGGGGTAGGTTTCCCGCTCGAACAGCTTCTCGGTGCCGCGGTGGAGGTAGCCAATAATGGGCTTGGCATCCACGATCTTTTCGCCGTCCACCTTCAAAAGCAAGCGCAAAACCCCGTGGGTGGCCGGGTGTTGCGGCCCAAAGGAAACCTCCATTTCCTCCCCGCCCAGTAAGGTCGCCTCCAGTTCTGCCATGGCTTACGCTCCCCCCTTGGGCTTCACCGGCCCACCCCCCGGCGGGTAAATGTCCGGATACACCGCCGCACCGGTATCAACCCCCTCGATGGGGAAGTCCTTGCGCAACGGGTGTCCGGAAAAACCCTCCCAGGTGAGGATCCGCTCCAGGTTCGGGTGGTTGGCAAAGTAAATGCCAAACATGTCAAAAACTTCCCGCTCCATCCAGTTGGCGGTGGGCCACAGCTCAACCGCCGTGGGCACCTCCACCCCATCGGCCACCCGCACCTTGACCCGCAAGCGGGCCGAATCCGCGTGCCGGTGCAGCCAGTACACCACGTCAAAACGCCCCTCCGGGCGGTCCTTCCAGTCCACCGCCGTGAGGTCCACCAAAAACTTGTAGCCCAACCCCTTGAGGGCCGAAAGCACGGCCATCAACTGCTCAAGCCCCACCACCACGCTCACCTGCCCGGCAAACTCCACCGCTTCCACTACTGCTCCCGGAACCGCTCTCTCGAGCTCCCGCACCAACGGGTGCTCGCGGGCATCCTGCGGTTGCGGTGGTACCGGTTTTTCCTCCCAGGGCATCTTGGGAGGCGCAGGCTCTTGCACCTTGTTTTCCTCGCTCACAGGCCCCCCTTTAGCTCGCCTTGCGGGCGATGGTCATGCGGTCAATCTTCTTTTGCAGCTGCATCAAGCCGTAAAGCAAAGCTTCCGGCCGCGGAGGACACCCGGGCACGTACACGTCCACCGGGATGATGCGATCCACGCCCTGCGTTACCGCGTAGGTGCGGTAAGGCCCGCCGGAGATGGCGCAGGAACCCATGGCAATGACCCACTTGGGCTCGGCCATTTGGTCGTAAAGGCGTTTGACGATGGGCGCCATCTTTTCGGTCACGGTGCCCGCCACGATCATCAGGTCCGACTGGCGCGGCGAGCCGCGGAAGACCTCAGCCCCAAAGCGGGCCATGTCAAAGCGGGGATCCAGCACCGCCATCATCTCGATGGCGCAGCAGGCCAAACCAAACTGCATGGGCCAGAGGGAGTTCTTGCGGGCCCAGTTGAACACCGCGTCGTAAAGCCCGGTGAAAACGTTGGGAGAGATCTCCTTCTCGCTCACGCCCATTGCAGCGCCCCCTTTCGCCAAGCGTACACGTAGCCAGCCACCAAGATGGCCAGGAACACCACCATCTCCACAAACCCAAAAAGCGCGAGCTTATCCAGCATCACCGCCCAGGGGAAAAGGAACACGGTTTCCACATCGAAAATCACGAACAAGACGGCAATGAGGTAGTAGCGCACCGAGTAGCGGGTTTCATGGGCCACGGTGGTCACCGGGACACCGCACTCGTAAGGCTCGTTCTTCACCGGATGCGGCTTTCCCGCGCGCAAGGCCCGGGCGATGAGCAGGGTGACAATGGGAAAGCTCACCGCCACCAAAACAAAAAGCAGGATCGGAATGTAGGCGTTCACCCCCCCCTCCCCTCGCCCGCGCAATTTAGCGCAAACTTTCACAAAGTCAAGCTTGTGAAATAGGAATGCAATCTCAGGGACTGTTGAAAGAAGGCGCAGAGCAGGGCGTCAGCAGGCGCCCGGAGGATGCCCGACTAGTCAAGGGCTACCCGCGGCAGCCAACGCATCTTGGTCCCCACACTTTGGCCAGCAATCCCGCAGCCGCATTGCCGTTTAGCAGGGCGCAGGCTTACCATTGGCTTCGGAAGCTGGAATGTACTCTGGGGAGACTCCCATGGCTCGAATTGGACACCTTTTTCTAGCCACATCGTTCGCCTCGGTAATAGCCTGGGTGAGCGTCGCGGAGCTTGAGCCTGCTTCGCCCGGGTCTCAGCCACTTACGATCCCCTCGTCTGCCGAGCTCCCTAGCAGCTCCGTGGTCTGGGAGTGGAAAATCCCCGACGGCAGCTGGGCTTCTCCGTGTGTGCTGGTGGAACACCAACTCCTCTGCCCGGTGATGCGGGAGGCCCCAGGGGGCGGCGCGTGCTCGCTGGTTGCCCTGGATCCACAAACCGGCCGTGTCCAGTGGCAGGCCGAGCTGGGTCGAGGGAGCGTGGAACCGTGGAGCATGGCGGTTTTTGCCAACTCAGTGGTGGTGGTCGGCACCGGGAATCACCTTTTCGCGCTTGCCCTTAAAGACGGGTCACCGGTGTGGCAAAAAGCGATTCGCGCCGTCGCGGTCTTTCCAGTGGCTGATAACGCTTTGGTGCACCAGCGGGGCATGTCGGGAGCGCCTGATACGTTGGTGCTGTTAGACCCCTTCTCCGGTGCCGTGCGCTCTTCCCGGTCCTTTGAGAACTTCGTGGATACGCTCAGGCCGTGGGACGGGGACATGGTGGTAGTGAGCTTTGGTTTTGAAGAGGCCCTACCGCCGGTTTTGCCTTTTGTGGTTCGCCTAAAGGCAGAGGACCTGCGCACGCTCTGGCGCTTGGAACTACCAGAGTTAAAAAATTCCGTTGTCTTAACTCCAGACCTCTGGGTCTATTTGGAAAAGCAAAACCATACTGGTTGGTACCGCCTGCAAAGCGATGGAAACCTTGAACCCCTCGCCGCACTCGCCCACTGGAATGGCTCGTTGCTATGGGCCCAAGGGGAATATCAGCTTTGGGGAAGCGAAGAAGGCTCGAGGTTGTGTCGGTGGCGGTCCGAAACCGCCACCTGGGCCTGGTGCCGAGATTTGCCCAGGGGAAAATGGCTGGCGCAGCAGCTCGACGGTAAACAAGTGGCGCTGGCTGGCTCCACTACCGAAGAAGACCAGCTTTTGGTTTTAAACGATGCTGGTGATGTGGTCGCTAAGGCCTCAGGCATTCCTGATGCAAAGGCCTTTTTCCACTTCCAGGGCCACTGGCTCTGGCAACAGGAGCACCGGATCCTGCTTACAGGTGCTGCACTCAAGGCCTCTTCTCCCCCCCACGACGTCAAGACCCAAGCCGCCCAACTCTTAGAACAGGCCGCGCAAATCCCTCATTTTTCGCCCCTAGCCGTTCCGCGGGTGGGTCCGCTGGTCAAAGCCCTTTTGGCCCTTGGTCCTGACATCAAGCCCGTGGTTCAGGCCAAGCTTTCCACCTCCGGACCCGTAGGCTTTGTCGCCGCCGCTACCGCGCTCATGGCCTGGGGTGATCCTCATCCTGCGGACCTTCTCATTCACTGGTTTGAGGAACCACGAAACACCGACGACGGGTCCTCCTGGGCTGGCGATTTGGTGGTGGGCGCCCTCCGCAGTGCCGGCAGCGACTGCAAGCAGATAGAACCTTTATCCCGTCTACTGAGCGCCGAGGGAGTCCCTTGGATGGTCCGCGTTGAAGCTTTCGCCTCCCTAGCTCAATGTGGGTCGCTTCCGGCCCTGGAAAGGTTGCAACGATGGCTCCAGCAACAAGAACCGACCCGGGGCTCTTCCTGGTTCCAACCGAACACGCTCAGCCCCAAGGTTCCCTCCTCGCAAGAAGCTTGGCGAATTCTCTGGAATTCGCGGGAGTTCATCGTGTTTCCCGCCTGGTATCTCGGCCCAACGCGGGGGTTATGGATTGCCGAGGTTGGATCAAAGCAACACTCCAAACCCTGGTACACGGGCCTGAGCGACTTTAACCCGGCTACCGACACGTTGGACTTTGAAATCGCACCCGAAGGCTTCCGCATCATCCTCAAACACAACACCACAGGGAGTGCTTCGACACCTCAGGCAAACGTGGACAAAACGCTCTCCATCAGTTGGGCGGAAATCCGGCAGGATCGCGATGATGATGGGTTAACGGATTTGGTGGAAATCCGCCTTGGTCTTTCTCCGGATCAAGCCGACACCGATCGCGACGGCATACCCGATGGGTTGGATTGGTGTCCCACCTGCGGGCAGCCACCTCGCGCCGCCGAAGATTTTGCAGCCGAGGCGTTGTTGTACCAGTTTTTTGCGATGTTTGAGCCAAAGGGGATCTGGCCGCCGGTGACGGTGGCTTGGACCAAGCCGTTGGAGTTTTCTCACCCCCGCCGTGCGGTACTTGTGATTCCCAACGACCAACAGCAAACTCGAAGGCCAGGGGCGGACGGGGAAAGCATCGAGTCGGTGGCTGGCGTGAGGCTCCGTCTCGTGACCGCCTCCCAGAAGCCCAGGGGTTGGCCCGACGATTTGACTCCCAACCCGGGAGAGGTGGCCATCGAGCTTCAGGTGGGCGATGGTCTAGGGGTAGCCGCCATAATGGGGAAAGCCGCGGATGGCCGCTGGTACATCGTCCGCTGGCGACGACTCTGGTGGGACAACTGCTAGCTCACTGCTTATCGCTGAACGTTACCTGCAAACACTCAATCCCCCACATGGCCGGAAGCCCCCTCACCTACCGGCCGCTTTCGTGAGTGATGGTGCCTTTATACTCCGGACAGCTCAACCAAAGCTGCTCTTCCCTGAGGGTTCGTGCCAAGAGCTCGCAGGATGCCGGCAGCTTTCCCGCGCGCAAGGCCCGGGCGATGAGCAGGGTGATAATGGGAAAGCTCACCGCCACCAAAACAAAAAGCAGGATCGGAATGTAGGCGTTCACCCCCCTCCCCTCGCCCGTGCAATTTTGCGCACACTTTCACAAAGTCAAGCTTGTGAAACGCAAATGCAACCTCAAGCACGGCTCGAACCCAAAGCGGCATCACCTCCGCCAGACGAAGAGACCCGCTCACTGGCTTAAAACGTGCGCATGAGGGAACGCGCCTTAAAATAGCAGAGGAGGGCATCTCCAATGGAGGCCAGCCAGATTTCCGCGCTCCGAGCTCTCGGGCCGAAGTTTCTTCTGTTCCTGATGTTGTTTTCCATCGGCAGCGCAAACGTTCCTGCCTGGATTGTGACAGCAGTGCCCGCTAGCTTTTCCCACGTAGCCCCTGCGAACCTTCCACGGGTATGGGAATGGGAAGTTGCCAATGAGGATGGCCTCCCGGGCTTCATCTGGTCCTGTTCCCTGGGGGCGGGACAACTTGTTTGTTCCGTGGGGACCCCGGACTCAGAAGGCAGAACCTTCACCTCGGAGCTGGTAGTCCTCGATCCCGCCAGCGGTGCCGTCCGGCGGCTCACCGCTCTCCACCAGGGGAACGATCCTCCTCCGGAAATTGCCCTATTTGGCGAATCCCTGGTCCTGGTTAGGATAGGTGAGTGGCTTTCAGGACTGCGCCTTGCCGATGGGGTGCAGCTATGGGAAAAGCCAGTGCACGAGGCCCAGATTGTTGCTGTTCCCGGGGGCATTATCCTCGAGCAAATGGGACAGCTCAAGCTCTTGGATCCCTATTCGGGAGCCGAGCGCTGCCAACAGCGTTTGAGCGGCTTAGAGAATGAAGTGTTCCCGTTTGACGGGGATATTCTCGTGGTCAACCGTTTTCCCGGGATCATTACGCGTTTGAAAGCCGAAGACTTGAGCGTAGTTTGGCGAAAAGGCGTCGAGCATCTCCGTAGCGCAGCTCCCGTCGCCTCGGAGTTTTGGCTTTCCGTGCAGAAACCGATGGAGGAAGGAACCAGATGGTATCGCGTGCAACCTGACGGTGAACTCCGGCCGATAGCCCAACTTCAGGGTTGGGAAGCTTCTTTGGTTTGGGCGCGAGAAGATTACCAACTTTGGAAGAAAAAAGAAGAAAACCTGCTCTGCCGTTGGCAACCGCAAACTCAGTCGTGGGCCTGGTGCCGAGAACTACCGCCTGCAGATTGGATAGTCGCCTACGATCCCACGGCCCGCCAAGTGGCCCTGGTTGTCGGCGACGAAGAAAACGACACTTTTTTGATTTTTAATTCCAACGGAGACGTTACGTTTCGAGGTTCAGGCGTACCTGCCGCGGAAGCGCTCTACGCCTTCCAGGGCAAGTGGATTTGGCGGCAGTCCCACCGGCTTTGCCTCACGGGAATCCCAACCGTGGTGGCCACAGCGATCCCCGATCCGGCAGCTCAAGCCACCCGTTTGCTGGAACAAGCGGCGCAAATCCCTCCTTTTTCGCCGCTGGCCGTCCCGAGGGTACGCAAGCTAATAAAGGCCCTTTCAGCCCTTGGCCCTGAGGCCCAACCGGCGCTCAAGAGCTGGATTTCTAACTCTCGCACCTGGACTTTCCTGGGCGCCAAAAAACAGGCCTTTCCTCATATACAAGCCCGCAGGGTTTCCAGCTCTGACGCTGTAAGTTTTGTCGCCGCAGCTTCGGTACTCGTCAGATGGGGCGATCAGGACGCAGCTTCAAAGCTCTTGCATTGGCTTCAGGACGGCTTTGCCGGAGAAGCCCATACAGATCAAGCCTTGCTCGATTTGACAACTGCAGCTGTGCAAAGCATCGGCTGTGATGCCAGCTCGGTGGGCCCGCTCGTGCAGCTTGTGGAAACGGAAAATATCCCTTGCGAAATTAGGTTCTCAGCGTTTGCGGCTTTGGCGCAGTTTGGCTCGCCGGAGGCGTTGCAGGCGCTGCAGCGCTTCCTCCATCGCCCGACCCGAACAGCCGATTCCCGATGGCCCCAGGCCCAACCTGCGGACCCCTGGTTCTTGGAGAACGGGACCGAGTGGAGGTACAAATGGAACTCCCGCGAGTTCGTGCTTTACGAAGATCGTTACGGCGACCTCGCCCCGGGGCTGTGGCTGGCTGTGGTGGAGCAAAATCGGATCATAAGCTCCTGGTTTACGGGAATACCCAGCTTCCAAGAAGCCAGCCAGGTGGCCTTTGTCCCTTCTCCAGGGGGCTTTCGCATCGTACTTCGGCGCAAGGCCTACGGCGGTGAAGCAGCTGCAGAAACTCCGGAAAACGTAATTGCCTCCGTCAGTTGGGAGGAAATCCAGCGGGACCAGGATGGCGACGGCCTCACCGATTTGCTTGAAACCCAGCTGGGGCTAGCCAAAAACCGCGTGGACACTGACCAAGACGGGATCGAGGATGCCCTCGATTGGTGTCCCAACTGCGGCCAGCCGCCCGCAGGCCCGGAGGACGAGGCAGCCAAAGCTTTGCTATACCAGGTCGCCTGCGTTTTCGACACAAGCACCGATAGCCTGACGCCCCAACGCGTGACTTGGGTACGCCCGCTTGAGTTTGCACACCCTTGGCGCCCCGTATTTGTGCTGGTGAAGGGAGCACAGGAGCTGGAGCAGCTGCGCGCAGGTCCCGTGGACATAGACCACATGGATGCCATCTGGATTTACCCCATAAATCCTGAAAAACCGCCCAGAGGATGGCCTGCCGAATTATTGCCACAACCTGGGCAGGTTGCCCTGGAACTCGGAAGCGGCTTTTTAAGGGTAGCAGCTCTCCTGGAGCAAAAATCCGACGGAGCTTGGTACGTCGTCCGCTTTAGTGCTACGGGTCGTTGTTAGCACCACGGGCTTGCCCAGGCACCGCAAAGCGAGATGAATTTCACCGGGCCTTGGGCAGGTTTCCCGGAGCAACGAAAGCCGAAAAACGCTTGCACCTTTTGCGGGCAAAGCAATCCATTTGCCATGTTTCGACGAAGCCCCATGAGGATTTGGTTTACCCGGTCTCCTGCATGGCCTGATGCTCCGGGCAGTCCAGGCGCAGCTGCTCGACGGTGAGGGGACGTGCCAAAAGCTCGCAAAACGCCTGCGGCTTTCCCGGTTCCCGACGGAAAAAGCGACAGGTGGGGCAGGTTCGCGCCGCGCTCATGAGCCCCAACCGCTCCCACTGACCCAAAACGGCCAGAAGACCCTCCCACAGAGCCGCTTGTTGGGCCGGTGTAAGGGCCTCCACCCCAGCGAGCAACGGTTGCAACCCAGCCCCCAGGGATGCCACCAGCTTTTTTCCCTGGCGGCTAAGCGAAAACAGCACCCGCCGGGCATCTTCAGGGTGGGACGCGGCTTGTACCAGCCGCTTTTGCTCAAGGATCGCCAGCGACCGGGAAACCGTGGGGCGAGACACCGAAAAACGCGCTGCCAGCTCCCGCACCCCCAGCTTCACCTGCCCAGAAAGCTCCATAAGCAGAAACACCTGCAAGCTCGTAAGCCCGGCCTCCATACCCGCCCGCCCGTGAACGGCCACCAGCACGTGGCCTAACCTTTCAAGGGCTGCCACCACCTTGGCGGGCAGCCGTTCATGCTGCTGGCCTAAAGGGAAAAAAGGGGCTCCCATGGCAATCAAAGGTAACAAAAAAGCCCGGGCGGGGGAACCGCCCGGGCTTTTGCTTTTACGGACGCCAGGTGGAAAACACGAAGTCCTTGTCCTTTTGCGACTCGTGGCAGCTAAAGCACTGCTCCTTGGCGTTCACGACGATGGGTTTCTGAGGGTCCCCGGCGCTGAACGCCTGAAAACCCCAGCCTCCGGTATCGGCAAAGCGGTTGCTGTCCTTTTCCATCACCGCCAGCACCTTGCGCGAGCCCTCTGAAAGCGCGTTGCCCTCTACCGGTGCCTCCAGCAGGTCAAACACAAACACCGCACCGTTGGCGTACTTCCCGGTGCTGAGTCCCTGCTTGGCCTTTTCGTTGGCGTACACGTGGTGTATACCGCCAAAAGCGTCGTAAAGCGGGTGTCCTGCCTGGAGCACTAAGGTTTTCACGTGGTACCAGCGCCGGTACCCCTCCGGATAGCTCACACCCTTGGCTTTTTCCGCCAATCCCCAAGCCGTTGCCATGGCCAGCAAAGCCAGTCCAAGCATCCATCGCTTCATGGTTTCCTCCTTTCTTTCTTGCACGTTAAAGACCCGGTTCGTGTCGTTCCTTTCGGAGGCGGTCGCGGCTGGAGTAAAACACTCATTAGCATAGCTAATGATATTAACCAGCCGCCGCCGTTTCTTTATTCCCAAGCCCGGCGAGCCGCCCCGGCGAGCAGCAAATGAGCTGGCAATGTGGCCTGCGCGTTGTAAATCCTGTGGCTTGTGACGGTAGCCGTTCGGCAAAGCGCCTCGCCGCTGTTTATCTTTCTCCCTCAACCAGGGGACTGCCTAAAAGAGCCACCGGGAGGGAAGCAACGCCACCAGCCGCCAGTTGCCGTCGTCTTTTTCGAGAACGCAAAAAGAGCCCTTGCCGAAGGCGAGAGTGCCGTGGGGAGCCCCAAAACATAGGGTTTCCACGGTTTCCGAAAGCAAGGGCTCGTGGCCTACGAAAGCAAAGACGCCCTCGCCAAGGGTCGCTAAAAAAGCCACCAAAGCCCCCACGCCCTTTTCCGGCAACAGCACCTCGCAAACCTCCACGCTCTCCACCAGTCCTGCCTCCTTGAGCGCTTCGGCGGTTTGCTGGGCGCGGCGGAGGGGGCTAGCAAAGAGGCGGGAAAGCTTGAGGTTCAGGCGGGAAAGGTTTGCCGCCACCGCCTGGGCCTGGCGCTCGCCCACTTCGGTCAAAGGGCGATCGGCATCGCTTCCCGGGAAGTTTGCTCCCGCTGCTTCCCCGTGGCGGATCAAGATGAGCTGGGTGCCCATGGAGGTGTCTCCCTGCCCATAAGCTTGCCAAAAAGCAGTACGTCGCGCTACCCTGCCACCGCCCGGTGCTCCGGGCCGAAAAGGAGGCGCCATGCAAGTTTCTCGTCGCGCCCGGGCCATGCAGGAGTCCCCCATCCGCAAGCTGGCACCGTTAAGCGTTGAGGCCAAGAGGCGAGGCATTCACGTGTACCACCTCAACATCGGCCAACCCGATCTCCCCACACCTCCCGAGTTCCTCCATGCCGTAGCTCACTTTTCGGAACCGGTGCTGGCCTACGGGCCTTCCGATGGACTGCCGGCGCTTAAAGACGCGGTGTGCGAGTACTTTTCCCGCTACCGCGTCCACCTGCGCCCCAATGAGGTGCTGATCACCACCGGAGGTTCCGAGGCCATCCTCTTTGCCTTCAACGTGGTGGCCGACGAGGGCGACGAAATCATCGTTCCCGAGCCCTTTTACACCAACTACAACGGCTACGCGCAAATGGCCAACCTGCGCTTGGTGCCGGTGCGCACCCACGCCGAAGACGGCTTCCACCTGCCCCCGGATGAGGTGCTGGAAGGGGCCATATCCCCCCGCACCCGCGCTTTCCTGCTGTGCTCCCCCAACAACCCCACCGGCACCGTGCTCACCCGCGAGGAGCTGGAGCGGGTGGCGGCCCTGTGCCAGAAGCACGACCTCTTCCTCATTGCCGACGAGGTCTATAAGGAGTTCACCTACGACGGCCGGGTGCACACCTCCGCCTTAGAGCTTCCTGGCATGGAATCGCGGGTCATCGTGGTGGACTCGGTGTCCAAGCGCTTTTCGGCGTGCGGCGCGCGGGTGGGGGCGCTTATCACCAGAAACCCCCAGGTGATGGCCGCGTGCTTGAAGCTGGGCCAGGCGCGGCTTTGCCCCCCCACTTTGGAGCAGCTGGGTGCCGTTGCCGCCTACCAGCTGGGGGAGGAGTACTTTGCCGCGGTGCGGGAGGAGTACCAGCGCCGGCGCGATGTGCTGTACGACAAGCTTACCGCGGCCCCAGGCATCGTCCTGCGCAAACCCCGAGGTGCCTTTTACATGATCGTGAAAATGCAAGGCATTGACGACGCCGATGAGCTGGCCGCGTGGTTTCTGCGGGACTTTTCCTACCAAGGCGAAACCGTCATGGTGGCCCCTGCTTCCGGTTTTTACGCCACACCCGGTGCCGGCAGAGATGAGGTGCGCATCGCGTACGTGTTGGAAGTTCCCAAGCTGGAACGGGCCGCAGAGGTTTTTCTGGCGGGTTTGGAGCAGTACCGCTCCCTGGCACCCGCGGCAACCCGGCAGGTGCGGTAGAGAAAACAGCTTCCCTGTCCAGCCAACCTAGGCGCTGTTAGCCAGTGGGCGGCCCCGCAGCCCTAACACCACCAGGAGGTTGGAGACCACGATGATGATGGAAACCACGGGGAGAAGGTCGAGCCCCCCAAGCTTGTGGGTGGCCTGCATAGCCAATACTGCGTTGACCAACCCCCGCGGCTGCAACATCCAAACCGTGCGGAAGTCCGCCTTTTCCATGGGGAGAGCACCGGTCCGCGCAAAGCGGCCCAGGATCCCTCCCCGACCCAAAACGAAGAGGGCCATTGTGACAAGCGCCGCCGCAAACCACGCCCAATTGGCCTTGTGCAGTTGCACCACCACGCCCAAGAAGACGAAGAAGAACGTTCGCACCAGAAAGGTAAGCTGTCCGATGAACCGGTGAAGCGAGCTGGTGACGTCGGCTTCCAGCTCCAAAGCACCTTCCCCCGGCAGCTTCAAAAGCCCCAGGATTTCCCGTTCGTTGGCCAGGGTCAGCCCAAAGGCCAGCACCGCCAGGGCTCCCGATGCGCCCAGGGTTTCCACCACCCCCCAGAGTGCCAGAGCCACCCCAAAGGTAAGGACGTCCAGGTAGCTGTGCTCCCGCAAAGCCCGCAAAGCGTGAGGCCAAACCAGCCCCACCCCCAACGCCAGCAACACGCTAAAGGCAGCCGCTGCCAGAGAGCCCAAGGCCAAAAGCCCGGCCAAGCCTCCGCCGGTGAAGAACTGCAACGCCACCGACACCCCGAGAACCCCAAACACATCGGCCAAAGCCCCCTCCAAAACCACCACAGTGGCCAATCCCTGGGGAAGACCAAGCCTTGGCGCCAGGGGCAGCACCACAGCCCCGGAAATGGGCGCCACCACCAAGCCAAAGAGCACCGCTGAAGCAAGCGGCCAACCAAACGCTAAACCCACGCCGGCGGCGAAAAAAGCTGACATCACAAAGCCGAAGCTGGCGAGCCTGGCACCCGAAGAAAAGCGATGGATGACCTCCGGGAGGTGCAAATCCAGCCCCCCTTCGAAAAGGATTAAAAGAAAAGCCAGCGCCCCAAAGTGTGGGGCTACTTCTAAGAAAGCCGCCACCGGCAAAAGCTTGAACACCGGTCCCAAAAGAAAACCGCAGGCCATGAGCACCAGCACCGGGGGGATGCGCAAGCGGTTAAAGGCCCCCTCGGCCACAAAGGCAAGCACCAACAGGCCCCCTAGCAGCGCCAAAAAAGCGTGCACGGTCACGACCCGCAGCTCTCCCAGCCGGTAGTCTATACTGCCGTTTAGCCAGAACCCTGGAGGCTCGCCCGATGAGCGATTTTCATCAACGGGGACCCATCACCACGCTTCCCCGCTTGGTTTCCCGGGACCTAGCAGCCCGGGAGCAAGAGCTGGCAGTTTTTGCCCAAACCACTCCGCTGGTGCTGGTCATCCCCTGCCTCATCTCCGAGCTGGAACAGCCGGCTTTGGCGGGAATCCTCGCAGAGCTGAACCACGCCCCGTACGTTGACACCTTGCTCATCTCCTTGGATCGCGCCGACGCCGAAGGCTTCGCCCGAGCGTTGGACTACTTCGGCCACCTTACCTGCCGCACCGTGGTGCTCTGGAACGACGCCGAAGAAATCCAAGAGCTGGTGGGGGAAATCGAAGCCGGGATAGGACGTTTAGCCCCCAGGGGTAAAGGTCGCGCGGTATGGATGGCCTTGGGCTACCTCATCGCCGAGGGCCGGGCGCGAGCGGTGGCCTTCCACGACGCGGATGTGCTGGACTACTCCCGTTCGCTGTTGGCAAACCTGGTGACCCCGGTGCTGCACCCGCTCCTGCCCTTTGACTTTGCCAAGGCCTACTACGCCCGTTTTAGCAACCAGCTCCACGGGCGGGTCACGCGGCTTCTGGTTCGGCCCCTCCTCCAGGCCCTGGGGGACGTGGTGGGCCGCCACCCCTACCTGTCGTACCTGGCCGCCTTTCGCTACCCCCTTTCCGGCGAGCTGTGCTTTACCACTGACTTGGCCCGCGGGGTCCGCATTCCGGGGGATTGGGGGCTGGAAATTGGCCTGCTGTTCGAAATCCTCCGGCACCGCTCCCCCCGCCGTATCTGCCAGGTGGACGTGGCCGACCGCTTCGATCACAAGCACCAGGAGCTTTCCCCCAACGATGCCAGTGCTGGCCTCCATCGCATGGCCGTGGACATCGTCAAGCACCTGCTGCGCACCTTTTCCGCCGCCGGCGTGGTGCTTAACGAGGGTGCTTTCAAGAGCATGCGGGTAGCCTACCAGCGTTACGCCGAAGATGCGGTGGCCGATTCTTTTGCGGTGGCCACCTTCAACGGGCTGGCCTTTGATCGCCACGCCGAAGAGGAAGCGGTGGAAACCTTTTCCCGGGCTTTGGCCGAAGGTTGCGAGCAGTTCGTGGCCGATCCTTTGGGCACTCCACCGTTACCCAACTGGGAACGGGTCCTTTCGGCGCTGCCCAACCTGGGCAGCCGGTTGGTGCAGTCGGTGCAAAAGCTCGGCGGGATCTTGGAGCCCAAAGGTTCCAGCAGGGCTTAGAAGCAGGAGCTTCCTTCATGACGCTTGGCCAAAACCCAACCCCGGTGGTGCTCACCGACCTGGATGGCACCCTGCTGGAGCCGGACGGCCAGATCCTTCCGGAGGTGCTGGATTTTCTCCTCACCCTTAAAGAAGCTGGGGTCACGGTGTGCCCCGTGACTAGCAAAACCCCCGCGGAGCTTGCCTACCTCTTGGACCGCTGGGGCCTCGCCTTTCCGGCCGGTTTTGAAAATGGCGCGGGGGTGCGCTTGGCCAACGGCCAACTGGAGCTGCAGCCCAAAGCGGTTCCAGTGACAAGGCTTGAGGAAATCCTGACGCTTCTCCGCGAAAAAACCGGGCTTTTCGTTCGCTCCGTCTCTGACCTTGAAGACCACGAGTTAGCCGCCATTACCGGCTTGCCAGCGGAGCAAATCCCCGCCACCCGGAAGCGGCTGGCCAGCTTGCCCCTGGTGGTGGAACCCCGCTGGGATGTGCTGCTGCAGGCCGCCTTGCCCCAGGACCCCCCGGTGAGGCTCCTCCGCGGCAACCGTTTCCTGCACCTGCAAGGGTTCCACGGGAAGGCCGAGGTGGTGCCGCAGCTCCTCAAGCTTATGGGACACCCCTGCGGCCCCGTGGTGGCCTGCGGCGATTCCCCCAACGACGAGGAGTTGCTTGCGGCCGCCACCGTCCAGGTTATCGTGCCGGCAAGCCAGGGTCCCCACCCGGGGCTTTGCCAGAGGTTCCCCTCGGCGCTCATTCCCAGCGAACCCCACGGCCGGGGGTGGGTGGAGGCCTTAAAGCGGGTCTTTTCGGAGCTGCTCCCGTGACCCGGCGCAGGAAAACCCGGAAGCCCGACGTTTCCTTTCTGCCGGAAGCGCTGCGGGAGGAGCTTTCGAAGGTTGGGGAAGTGGAGGTGCTGGTGGGCATCCCCAGCTTCAACAACGCCGGCACCATTGGTCACGTGGTGCGGGCGGTGCAAGCGGGCTTTGCCCGCTACTTCCCCCGGGCCCGGACGCTGGTTCTCAACTCCGACGGGGGCTCCACCGACGGCACCCCGGAAGCGGTGAGGGCTGCCGAAATAGGGGAACAGCGCCTGATCCTCGCCCGCCACCCGGTGCGGCCGGTGCACCGCCTCACCACCCCGTACCATGGGCTTCCCGGCAAGGGCAGTGCTTTGCGCACGGTTTTTGGTGCGGCGGTGATGCTGGAGGCCAAAGCCTGCGCGGTGGTGGACGCCGACCTGCGCAGCATTACCCCTGAGTGGGTGGACCTTTTGGTCTCCCCGGTGTTGCGGGAGGGTTTTGACTTCGTCGCCCCCCTGTACCGGCGCCACAAGTACGACGGCACCATCACCAACTCCATCGTCTACCCCACCACCCGCGCCCTTTACGGCCAGCAGGTTCGCCAGCCCATTGGCGGCGATTTTGGCTTTTCCCAACCTTTGGCCCGCTTTTGGCTAACCCAAGAAGTTTGGGAAAGCCACGTGGCCCGCTTTGGCATTGACATTTGGATGACCACCACCGCAATTGCCCAGGGCTTTCGCGTGTGCCAGTCGTTCCTGGGGGCCAAAATCCACAACGCCAAAGACCCCAGCGTGGACCTCACCGCCATGCTGATGCAGGTCACCGGAGCGCTGTTTGACCTCATGGAAACCTACCAGAGCAGCTGGTTTGGCCGCCGGGGCAGCGCCCCCGTGCCTACCTTTGGATTTCCCTACACCGTGGCGGTGGAACCGGTTCAGGTCAACGTGGAGCGCATGGTGGGCATCTTTGCTGCCGGTGTCCGGGAGCTTGGCGAAGTTTGGCACCAGGTGCTGCACCCGGAAACCTTCCGGGAGCTCACCTTGCTTCAGCCCCAGGACCCCAACACCTTTCGCTTTCCCGCTTCCCTTTGGGCGCGGGTGGTTTACGACCTGGCGGTGGCGTACCACACCCGGGTGATCCACCGGGAGCACCTGTTGCGCTCGCTCACCCCCCTGTACCTCGGGCGCACGGCCTCGTTCGTTTTGGAAGCCTCCCAAGCGGAAGCCGAGGAGGTGGAAATCTTGGTGGAGGACGTTTGCCTGGAGTTTGAAAGGCAAAAGCCGTACCTTGAAGAACGGTGGGGCAAAACCCCGGGAGGTAGACCATGAATGCTCCCTTTACCGAGCGGCTCGCCGCCGCCCTCGATGCCTTTGTGGAAACCGTGCTGCGGTTTCTTCCTGGCCTTTTGGCGGCGCTGCTGGTGCTGGCCTTGGGCCTGGTGGTGGCGGCAGCCCTGCGCGTTGTGGTCCGCCGCCTGCTTGTCCTTGCCCGCTTTGACCGAGCCTGCCAAAGCTGGGGGCTTACCGACGTTTTGGCCAGAGCTGACGTGCAAAAACCCCCTTCCGCTTTGGCCGCCGCCACGGTCTTTTGGCTTTTGTTCCTGACCTCTGCCATGGCCGGGCTTGCGGCGCTGGAAATCCAAGTGGTGCGGGATTTGGTGAGCTCGTTTTTCCTCTACATCCCCCGCCTGATTTCCGCGATTCTACTTGTCTTGGCCGGGTTCTTGTTGGCCAACTTCCTCTCCCGCGCGGTGCTTTTAGCTGCCGTCAACGCGGCTGTGCCCTTTCCTCGGGCTGCCGCTTTGGTGGTGAAGCTGCTCATCACCATCCTGGCCTTTGCCATGGCCCTGGAGCAACTGCAAATTGCCGGAAACATCGTGCTGGCGGCCTTTATCATTACCTTTGGTTCGGTGATGCTGGGCCTGGGGTTGGCCCTGGGGCTGGGCGGCAAAGACGTCGTGCGCGAGCTGCTAGAGCGGCAGCTCAAGGATTCGAAAAAGCCGGAAGACGATACCATATCCCACCTTTAGGCCAGCAGCGGCTCCCAGGGGCGAAGACGCTTGCAAAAAAGCCGAGCTCGGCTGCTGGTTGCCCGTTTCGTTAATCAGTCAGAGCTAGCCAGCCGTAGCGAGAAGGCTTTGAAGCTTTGCAACCAAATGGCGAATTGCGTTTTCCTGCTCGGCGGTGAGCGGCCCGTAGGCCGACAGCTTCCGGGGCTGCAACTCCTCCAACTGGATCTCCAGCAAAGTGAGCACCGCTTGCCAGTTTCGGTTGGGCTTGCCACCCCGCAGGTGGGCCGCGAGCTTTTCGAGACCCGCAATTTCCTCCTCGTTTGCAGCCACCACCCCAACCCGGGCAAGCTCCCGCAACTCCCGGGCAAACACCTCCAAAAGCGCCACCACCACCCGCCGGTGGTTGGCCGGCAGCTGGGTCAGGCGCCGCAGGAGAGCCTCCCAGTCGGGTTGGCTTTGGCTGTGCAAACCACCCTCCGGCGGTTGAGTTTATACTCTCGCTGGCGATGGAGTCCGCCGTTAACCGCCCACCCTTGGGCTGATTACCCCTACCCCACAAGGAGGCCGGTGTGCAGCAGCTGGTCGAAGGTCTGGAACGGCTCGCCACGCTTTCCCAACACGCGGGGTTGCCGCGTCTGGCCGCCGAGGCTCAGCAGGCAGCAGCGCAGGCTTCCCAAACGCGCTTCAACGTGGCGGTTTTGGGCCAGTTCAAGCGGGGGAAATCAAGCGTCCTCAACGCCCTCATTGGCCAGGCGCTGCTGCCCACCGACGTGCTCCCCACCACCGGGGTGGTGACCGTGGTTTCAGCGCTTGACGATGCCTCCCTGCTCGTCACCGATGCGGCGGGTAACGTGCAACCGGCGCCTATGGCTGCGCTGGCCGAGCTCATCACCGAAGAGCAAAACCCCCACAATCAAAAGGGCATCCTCAAGGTCACTGTGCCTTGCCGCTGCTCCCTCACCGAAAGCGGGTTGGACCTGGTGGACACCCCGGGTTTGGGCAGCATCTTCCAGCACAGCGCCCACCGGGCCAGGGAGTTCCTGCCGCGGGTGGACGTGGCGCTTTTGGTGCTGGGTGCCGACCCACCCCTCACGGGAGAGGAGCTGGAGCTCGCGGTGGAAGCTTCCCAAGTGGCCTCGGCCCTGTGGGTGGTGGTGAACAAAGCTGACCTGTGGGGGGATTCCCAGGGCAAGGTCCTGGACTGCACCGCCCGGGTGCTCCGGGAAAAGCTCCCCGTCCCCTTTCAGGGTCCCTGGCCGGTTTCCGCGAAAAGGGCGCTGGAGGAGGGCTTTGATCCGGGCATTGACCAGCTCCGAAACCAGCTGCTTCAGCTCGCCCGGGAAAAGCGCCAGGTCATGGCGATCGCTTCCGCCCGTCGCACCCTCAAGGTCCTGGCGGAACAGGCTTTGAGCCACTGCCGCCTGCAGGAGCACGCGCTCACCGCGCCGCTGGCCCAGCTGGAAGCCAGCATGGCCACCTTCCGGGAAGAGGTCAGGCACGCTGATGATCTCGCCCTGGCCGCCATGGTGCGGGCGCGACAGGCGTTTCGTTTGGACCTTGCAAAGCTCGAAGAGGTGCGGCAAAACGAGGAGCGCCGAATGCTCCAGTCGGTCCGAAGGCCTTGCCTCAGGTTTGCGCTGGGTGCAAGCACAAACCGTCAAGCCCTGGACCGCTTCCTGCGGGAAAGCCTCCCCGGGCTGGTCCAGGGGGCTTTGGAGGCAGTCTCCGCTGCGTATTGGCGAGAGCTGCAAGCCGCCTATGCCGCCTATAGCCAAGAGCTTTCGCAAGCCTTTGGCCGCCTGTTGCAACCCATCGGCCTGCTGGCCAAAAAGCTCTTCGATGTGGACATTGCAGGATTTTCGCCACCGCCCTTGCCGCCTCCGGCGGCGCTTCCCGCCTGCGATCCGGTGATCCCGGCCCTGGCCCTGGACTGGGGGTGGCTGCGGAGCCTGGCCTTCAAGCTCCTGCCCGCACGGCTCCGCGCCCCGGTGGCGGTGGCCCGGGGGCGGCAGCTGGCCTCGGAATGGTGGCGGCGGGGGTACGGGGAGCTGCAGGCTCGCTACACCGAGCTTGTGGACGAAACCGTGCGGCGTGGGCAAGCGGTCATGGAAAAGCGCCGGTGGCAGCTGGAACAGGAAATCCTGGCAACCCTCGAGGCCGCCCGAAAAGCCCGAGCGCAAGGCGAAGCCCAGGTGGCCACCGAGCTTTCCCGCCTTCACCGTCTGCAGGCTGAACTAGAAACGCTTCTGGCCCTCACCCAAAGCTAAAGCCCAGGCGTTTGCCGTAGACCGCCACCGGGTGCTGGCGCACTTATAGGCGTGAAAAAGTCACGACGCCCCGGGCACTTCTCACTCCCCGAAAACCGCCCGCCGGTACCGCGCCAGCGAGTCAGGGTCGTCAATGGATCCGTGATGGTGGACCTGGCGCCAGCCTAGCTCGCCGCCAAAATACTGAAAAACACGGGTCGTTCGGATGGCCAGGGGCACTGTAACGCCGTCCTGAGTAAGCTCGCCCCGCTCGCGACCGGCAAACACCACCATATCCTGGCCTGCGTACTCCACCACGTCGTAAAACTCCACCCAGACCCGGGCGGGACCGTCAAAGATGCGCTGATACAAAGCGCAGATGTCGTCAATCCCCCGCGTGATGCCACCCAACGGGTTGTTCAGTGAAATGAGCGGGTTTTGGGCCCATACCGCCGCGAGCGCCTCCAGAGAACGGTTGTTGAAGGCGAAGTAAAAGCACTCCAGCGCGGCACGGGCGCCCTCCAATGTTGGCTCACGGGCCTCGACCCGGCGGTCCGCCGCATCCCGGCCGTATGTCCCTGGAGTGAGCTGCACTGTTGGCATACCTGCCTCCTCTTGGTGTTGCCGTCGAGCGCCAGGCTCACCAAAGGCCAACTTCGATCTTCGTTCTCAGCACCCCCGCATCAACGTACACGTAGCCCCACTACTCTCGCCTTCTCATCGTCCCGGTCTGATTGCCTTCCTCTTCCGGCCCAGCGCTGCCGAGAATCGGACCGATGGGGCACATGCTTTGCTCAACACGCCAACTGCTACCCATCCCGCCGTGAAACATAACCGCCGTGCTTCCTAGCAGATGATAACGGTCCCGATGCGAAAAATACGCCGCAAATAGGACCCCTATCTCTCACCACGATGGCAGCACCGTCAACCAGATTAAAGGGTCCCGGTTCAGCCGCCGGCCTGCGAAAGCGTTTCAGCCGGCTGAAACAGCTTCTTGGGCATCGGCCGGCAGACGAAGATTGCTACCACAATTGTGCTGAGTGCGAGGCCCACCCCGAACTCGTCTATGACATACGCGGTAATGCCGGTGTTGACCGTGAGCGGCGTGAATATGCGCTGAATAAATGCATTGTGGCTCGCGTGAAGAAATACTGCGGGCCAGAAGCTGCCAGACTGCAGCCGCAGTGAGGCGAGGATGAAGCTCATGGCTACAACCATGACGGTAAAACAGGTCACGCCGAACCACACGGGGGTTCCGCTGTTGTAGCTTCCGAAGATAAGAATTGGGTAGTGCCAGATCGCCCACATTAAGCCGCTGATGAGGGCAACCCACTTAAAGCCGACCACCTTTGCCAGTTCCGGCACGAGGAATCCGCGCCATCCTATCTCTTCACCCAGTTCGCCCGAATACTGCACGATGCCAACGGTCGCAATAAGCAAGACGTAAATGACAAGGAACATCCCGTCGGATGTTCCCGCCAACCCAAATGTCTTTTTGCTTTCGGTAATGAACTCGGTGTTAGGGACACCACCCAGCCCGCTCAGCCACACAATAACGTAAACCGGCAGGACATAGATGATCGGCAAAAGGTAGCCCCAAACTACATAGCGATTTGAGCCCCATTGCCAGCCGAGGGTGGAAATTTTCTCGTGAAATAACGCTTTGGTGGCCAGAGCAGCGACGCCCGGACACCACATGAGGCCGATGACATAGAGAAAGCCCCCGGCCCACAAGCCCGCTTTCAGCGCGGCCCAATAAAAGGGGATGCTGAACAGCAAGGTTAGGCTGTAGAATGTTGCTACTTTTTTCCACGTTCTGGAGTTTTCCATAAAATCACCTCCCTTTAGTCCAACTTCCGATGATATGGTTTCCACATAAAACGGGGTCGCCGTTCTTTTGTGGGCGTAATACGCTGGTTTTCGTGAGGTATTAAATTCCTTGAGGCCAAAACCCTCAACCAGTTCATTGACACGGTCGGCTTCCTATCTGGCTCAAGCATAACATGCCATCGTGGTCGCGGCTACCACGCACATCGCTTCACCAGAAATCTGCCCAAAAGGGGATGGGAGCCCCACCTATGGATTTGCCAGGAAGGAAGAGAATGACGAGATGGTTTGCCAAGCGGGTAGCGACGGTGGTGCAAACCACGGCGTCGGGAAGGGCGCGTCTGGAGGGCGCTACCTGGAACCCAGAAGGTTCGTACTCATTGGGCTTCCTCCACCCATCGCGCTGGTCGTGCCCAAAACCCCACCCTGCAGCAGCGCTCGGAGGCGAGCTCCAGTTTGGACCCTTGCGTACCGCGGCCCCCACGAAGTCAGCGAGACCTTTTGCCACTGTTGCGCAGATTGTTCATGAGGCTAGCCACATTTCCTCGGAGACACGCATGGCGAGGGAAAAAGCGGAAAAAGCGGAGTGCGGCAATCTCAGGCCCTGCGAAGGGGCGACAAGCAAATTTTGCCAAAGCCAAGAGTCGGGTGTCATTGGCCCCTTTCCTGTTGACACCATCCCTTACTGAGGCCGGGACAGCACCCCCTCAATCACGTCCGTATTTTGCGCGTCGGTGATCAACCACGTCCCCGACCTGTGCGTAAGGACGGTGAGAAGGATACCGCGGCGTGGGGGAAGGGGCGCGCCCTCGGGGGAAACATGCCCCTCCAGAACCCAGCGAGACCGAGCAATGGCTATACCCGACACAGGAAACCGAACAGAAACATCTGTGATGGTCACTCGGCTGTTCTTGAAGATTGTGGCGTGGGTGCGCTCGTGTGTCCTCTTAATTTCATCTTTACCTTTCCACCACAGACCCACCACGTTGACAAACTCCGCATCCGGCGCAAAGAGCTCGGCAAAGGCGTTCATGTCATGCCGGTTCCAGCATTCAGCAAATGTGTCTACCACCTTCCTCACTTCCCCAGCCGCATCGGTTCCTCCCTGCGGGCTCTTGTCAGCGACCTTGGGCTGCTCCGCAGCTCCCACAGAGACCGCGAGCAGTGCACTTACGCTGAGGGCCAAGACAGTCTCACTTTGTCCTAGAAACATGCTTTAACCTCCTTGCTCGTGCGAGCATGGCCTGAAGGCCGTCCGCGGATACCTCGTGGCCCTCTAGGTCGTGGGTACCCTGTACCTCCGCCGCGGAGGCTTACGGCACGGGGATGATGCCGTAGCCCTTGGCCTGGTAGCCCCCCAGCGAGTTGAACGTGTTGGCCACCACCTTCACCTCAGGGAGAAAGGACTCGCGCTCGAGCTTGAGAGCCTGCACCGCAAAGTCGCAGGCTTCCATTGCCGCGCCATGCTGCTTCAGGTCAGCCAGCAGCTTGGCGATTTGCTTTTGCTCTTCGGTGGCCTCGCCGGTCGTTTTCTGAATGAGCTTGAGCGCCGGCCCGCGGAAGGTGAGCACCAGCTCCGGCTTGACGTTTGCCGCCAGCGCACGGTCGCGGGCGTCGGCAATGGCCTGCAGGAACAGGACCATCATCTTTGGCTCGGTGACGGCGCTGATGTCGTAAACCACCTTCAGCGTCTTGACGCCCTTGAGCGCATCGGCGTCGTTGGGCTCCCCTGTGGCTTTCTGAGCGTGTCCCACCCCCAGACCGCCAACCAGGGTGGTCACCAAGAGCAAAACTCGTAAGCCAAGTTTCCTTGTTCCGGGTCTCATGTTCGGTCCTCCTTTCCCAGTACCCCGGTGGAACTTCCCAAAATCTTCAAACGTGCGTCTTGTTTCGTTTCGAAGAACAGAGCACGCCGACCAGAAATTCCCCACCCCTTCGAGGTGCGCCTTAGGCGTGTTCCTCCACTGAGACGGCTCACTAAGCCGAGTTGGCTAAAGGTGGGAGCGTTGCCTGCGGTTACAGGAATCCTCGGCCTAGGGCTGGCCTAAGTTCCGTCCTTGCGGGTTATGAGCCGGCGCGGTTTTATGGGTAAGGCGTTGTGGTCCACTAGCTTTTTTTCGCCTGGAGCACCTACAAACAAAGGCAGGTATAGGCCCCTTTTCGAGGTAACGGTTCATTCTTCGAGTTACGCCTGCCGTTTAGCGCTTTTCGGGTTGGTAGCGGATGATGCGGGCGCGTTCCAGGGTGATGAGGCCGCCGCAGTTCACCTCGTCCAGCATGGCTTCGACCCTGGCCACGAACGGCTCGATGCGTTCGGGCATTTCCACCACCTCGATGACCATGGGCAGGTCCTCGGAAAGCCGCAGGATGCGGGCGGTGTGGACCACCGAGTCGGCACCAAAACCCTCCACGCCGCGCAGCACCGTGGCTCCCGCAAGCCCCATTTCCCGCGCTAAAAGCACGATGGCCTCGTAAAGGGGCTTGCCGTGGTAGCGGTCCCCTTCCCCCAGGAAGATGCGAACCAGCTCCCCTTCGCCGCTTATGCGCGTCATAGCCCCTCCTATCTCTCGCCCAAGAACAGCCCAATCCAGCAGAAAAGCAAGCCCAAGACGAGGTTGGCCAGGACCATCCCCAGCGCGTGCATAGGGCTGCCACCGCGCACGGCCTCCACGGTTTCGTAGGAAAGCGTGGAAAAGGTGGTGAAGGCGCCGAGGATGCCAATCCCCAGGAAGCTTCGCCAGGCGGGATCTAGGAGAAAGCGGCCGGAAGCGGTAGCGCCCATGAGCAAGCCCAAAAGGAAGCTCCCCACCACGTTGACCACCAGCGTCCCCCAGGGAAAGGCCGGCCAAGCCCTGCCAAAGAGAAAGCTCACGGTGTAGCGGGCCACCGCCCCCAAGGCCCCGCCCAGGGCCACCAAAACCAAGCGCCAGAACACCTTTTGCTTCCTAGCCGCGCTTGGTCAGCACGTTGAGCGCCGAGCCGGCTTTAAACCAGCCAATTTGCTCTTCCGACAGGCTGTGCCGGCAAAGCACCTCGTCCTGGGTGCCGTCGGCGTGGTGGAAAACCACCCGCACCGGCTTGCCGGGGGCCAGCTCCGCAAGGCCCAGGATGGAGCAGCGGTCCCCTTCCCGCACCTTGTCGTAGTCCGCCGGATCCACAAAGGCGAGCGGCAGGATCCCCTGCTTTTTCAGGTTGGTTTCGTGGATGCGGGCAAAGGAGCGGGCAATGACCGCCGCACCGCCCAGGTGCCGGGGCTCCATGGCGGCGTGTTCCCGGGACGAGCCTTCGCCGTAGTTTTCATCGCCCACTACCACCCAGCGCAGGCCGCGGTTCTTCAAATCCCGGGCAATCTTGGACACCTCCATGACCTCGCCGGTCAGCGGGTGCTTGGCCTTGCCGGCTTCGCCGGTAAAGGCGTTCACCGCGCCCAGGAAAAGGTTGTTGGAAATGTTGTCCAGATGGCCACGGTACTTGAGCCAGGGACCCGCCGGGGAAATGTGATCGGTGGTGCACTTGCCCTTGGCCTTGAGGATGACCGGCAGCTCCACGAAGTCCTTGCCATCCCAAGCGGGGAACGGCTGGAGGGCCTGCAGGCGATCGGAGTCCGGGCGGATCTTCACTTCCACCGCGCTGCCATCCTCCGGGGGCGGCACGTACCCTTCGGCCTTAAACACAAAGCCGGAGGGTGGGACCTCGGGGGCCGGCGGGGGAGCTTGCAGGCGCACCCGCCGCCCGTTCACGGGGATTTCGTCACCCACCGGGTTGATGTCCAGCCTGCCAGCAATGGCGTAAGCCACCACCACCTCGGGAGACGCAATGAAGGAAAGCGTTGCCGGGTTGCCGTCGTTGCGGGCCGGGAAGTTGCGGTTGAAGGAGTTAACGATGGTGTTGGGCGTGCCCTTGGGCACGTCGTCCCGCTGCCACTGGCCGATGCAGGGACCGCAGGCGTTGGCCAGCACCACCGCCCCAAACTCCTGCAAGGTGGGCAAAAGCCCGTCCCGCTCCATGGTGGCGTACACCTGCTCGGAGCCGGGGGTGATGTACAGGGGCACCTGGGCTTTGAGGCCCAGGGCCAGCGCTTGCTTGGCCACTTCGGTGGCGCGGCAGATGTCCTCGTAGGAGGAGTTGGTGCAGGAGCCCACCAGGCAAGCGGAGATCTTGGCCGGGTAGTTGTTTTCCTTCACCGCCTGCGGCACCGCGGAAAGCGGGCGGGCTAAATCGGGCGTATGGGGACCCACCAGGTGGGGCTCCAGCTCCGAAAGGTTGATCTCGATGACCCGGTGGAAGAACTTCTCCGGCTCCGCTTCCACCTCGGGGTCGGCGGTAAGCAAGTCGCGGTTTGCGTCGGCCAGCTTGGCCAGCTCCTCCCGGCGGGTAGCGGTAAGGTAGGCGGCCATGCGGTGGTCGTAGGGGAAAATCGAAGTGGTGGCCCCGTGCTCGGCACCCATGTTGGTGATGGTGGCCTTGCCGGTGCAGGAAATGGAAGCGCAGCCGGGACCAAAGAACTCCACCACCGCGTTGGTGCCGCCCTTCACGGTGAGGATGTCCAAAAGCTTCAAGATTACGTCCTTGGGGGAGGTCCAACCGGAAAGCTTGCCGGTGAGCTTGACGCCAATGAGCTTGGGCTGCAGGACCTCCCAGGGGAAGCCGGCCATTACGTCCACGGCGTCGGCACCACCCACCCCCGAAGCAAACATGCCCAGGCCCCCGGCGTTGGGGGTGTGGGAGTCGGTGCCGATCATCATGCCGCCGGGGAAGGCGTAGTTTTCCAACACCACCTGGTGGATGATGCCGGAGCCAGGCTTCCAAAAGCCAATGCCGTACTTGGCGGAAACGCTTTCCAAAAACTCGTACACCTCGCGGTTTTCCTCAATGGCCCGGGCCACGTCTTCGGCAGCTCCCGAGCGGGCGCGGATTAAGTGGTCGCAGTGCACGGTGGTGGGCACCGCCGTCCGGGCCAGTCCCGCGGACATGAACTGCAAAAGCGCCATTTGCGCGGTGGCGTCCTGCATGGCTACCCGGTCGGGGCGCAACGCTAGATAGGCCTGTCCCGGCGCCAGCTCCTGGTGCTCGGGGTCATCCAGGTGCCCAAACATGATCTTTTCCGTCAACGTGAGCGGCCGCCCCAAGCGCTTGCGGATCACGTGCAAGCGTTCACGAGTGCGGGCGTACACTTGGCGAACCATTTCAGGCGTGGTTTCGACTTTTAGCATGGCCACCTCCGGAAACCGGCCCACGACCGGCTACCGAAGTATACCCCTTCTTTGAAAACCCGGGTTTGGCCCCAGAGCTTCCCGCCGTATACTTTCGCCATGCCGTACCGGTTGACGCTTTCTGACATCATGACCCGCGAGGTGGTCACGCTTTCCGAGGAGGACTCCCTGGAGGACGCCCGCTCCTGCATGGAGCGCGGCCGCATCCGGCATCTTCCGGTGGTGCGCGGCGACAAGCTGGTGGGCCTGGTCACCCACCGCGATTTGCTTGCCGCCTCCTTTTCGGTGTTTGCCGAGGTTTCCCGCCAGGAGGAACACCGCCTCTTCTCGCAAATCCCGGTCACCGAGCTCATGCACGATGCGGTCACCGCACCCCCCACCATGCCCGTGCGGGAGGCGGCCAAGCTGCTTCTGGAAAACAAGTTCGGTTGCCTGCCGGTGGTGGACGAGGAGGGCAGGCTCCTGGGCATCGTTACCGAGGCCGACTTTTTGAAGCTAGCGGTGAAGATGCTGGAAGCCATTGACGCCTAAGCCCCCGTTCAAGAATCCGTTCAGGGCTTTTCGACGTTCAAAAAGTTGGATACAATTCGAAACCGTGAACAGGCCAGCTTCCGACTCCACGGCTTTCCCGGTCCCCAAGGTGGCCGTGGGCGCCCTCTCCGCCCACCCCGCCCGCTCCCTGCTGCTTTTAGCCGTGGGCCTGGTGGCGGTAGTGGCCGGGCTTCTGGGGGTCATGCAGCGGGTGAGCCAGTTCCGCAAGCTGGACATGCGAGTGATGCCCGTGGACCGCGGCCTGCTGGTGACGCAAGTGCAAGCCAAGAGCGGAGCTTTTCGGGCCGGCCTGGGGCGCGGGGACCTCATCGTAGCGGTGGACGGGCGCCCGGTAACCCGCCCCGAAGAGCTGGAGGAAAGCCTGTTCCGCTCGCGGGTGGTCACGCTTTCGGTGATGCGGGGCAATACCACCCGGGAGATCGCTTACTACGCGCCGCCGGTGCACGTGGATGTGCGTTACCTGCTGGTGGCCTTTGCCGCCATGTTTTCGCTGCTGGTGGCCACGGTGGTTTACCTGCGCCAACCCTCCTCCCACGCCGCCCGGTTTTTTGCCCTTACGTCTGCGCTTTTTCCTACCGTGGCCATTTCCGGGGAGCCGGAAGCCATCGCCCAGTGGCTGCTTTTGGTTCGGGACTTTGGGCGGCTGTTCCTCCCGCCTCTGTTGGTGCTTTTCTTTGGGCTTTTTCCGGTGGTGGCCTTGAACCGCCGGGCGCGGGTGGCGGTGTTCGTGCCTTCGCTTCTGGTGGCGGGAGCCAA
>NZ_JMFG01000037.1:40567-41444 GCF_000687145.1 Thermoanaerobaculum aquaticum | reverse complement strand
GCGCCCCGCGCGGGCGCGTGGATTGAAACCGCGCTCGCGATCGGTGTACACGCGAATCTTGATGTCGCGCCCCGCGCGGGCGCGTGGATTGAAACCTTCGGCGCAGCTGCTCCCCCAGCAAGCGAGACCCGTCGCGCCCCGCGCGGGCGCGTGGATTGAAACTACCGGTAGCATGGTGGCCTCCCTGTCATAGCTGGTCGCGCCCCGCGCGGGCGCGTGGATTGAAACCGTCCCCTCAACCCCGAGGAGGCGCGGGCGCTGCTGTCGCGCCCCGCGCGGGCGCGTGGATTGAAACGACCGCATCCAGGGCCGGAACCACTACTGCTGGGGTCGCGCCCCGCGCGGGCGCGTGGATTGAAACGGGAGCTTGTGGAGGATGAAGCCCCTGGTGTCTCGTCGCGCCCCGCGCGGGCGCGTGGATTGAAACCGACTTCGCACGGTCAAACAGCTTTATGACGTCCAGTCGCGCCCCGCGCGGGCGCGTGGATTGAAACGCTCGTCCGACTGCTCGGCGACACAACGATCCTGGTCGCGCCCCGCGCGGGCGCGTGGATTGAAACGCGGCTGGGAGCGGCTCGACGGTACACTGACCGTCGTCGCGCCCCGCGCGGGCGCGTGGATTGAAACGCAGGGTCGTGTCCCCGGCGATGTACTGGCCCGTGGTCGCGCCCCGCGCGGGCGCGTGGATTGAAACTGCGCGGCGTTGCTGTCCAGGTAAAGGGCGCCGCCGTCGCGCCCCGCGCGGGCGCGTGGATTGAAACTAGGGAGGCCATCAGACTGACTCTCGACCTGTCGGTCGCGCCCCGCGCGGGCGCGTGGATTGAAACTCAAGCCCCTTTTCGGCCTCAGCCCCCTCATACCGTCGCGCCCCGCGCGG
>NZ_JMFG01000037.1:0-40525 GCF_000687145.1 Thermoanaerobaculum aquaticum | reverse complement strand
GGGCGCGTGGATTGAAACTACCGGCCTCGAACGCCTTTTTGAGCGTGTTGAGGTCGCGCCCCGCGCGGGCGCGTGGATTGAAACTTGGCCGCTGGCGATATACACCTATAAACACCTAGTCGCGCCCCGCGCGGGCGCGTGGATTGAAACTCGTCATACTGCTGGCGGGCCAGGTCCCCTATCTGCGTCGCGCCCCGCGCGGGCGCGCGGGTTTGTGGAAGGGGCGACCAAGCGCTCGCCCCTGATGATGTTCGCAGCTCGAAGCTAGAGAGGAAAGACGTTAAAGAAGCTAAAGAAACTAAAGAAGTTGGATTAAAAGCTCTTTTGGGTGGGTCATCGGTTTTTCCGAGCTCAATGGAGGTCGAGCAGCGGTTTCCTAAACCGCGTGTCCTGGTAGGCGATTTCCTCCGTGTGCGGGGGTTAGGCAGGGCGGTTGGATGGGATCGGCATGGAATGGGAGTGCATCGCGGGGCAAGGGTGTCGGTTGCGGCCGAGCTGGGCCGGAGGAGACGGGCGAAGGGAAGGGCCTTGACAGGGTTGCGGGTGGCGGGGTACAGTCGTGGCGTGATGAACGCGATGGGTTACCGCACCTACGGCCATTGGTACTGGTTCCACACGCCAGAGCGGCGTTAGGGCGGAAAACCCCGCTCGCGCCGCGTGGCCGAGCGGGGACCTTGGGAAGAACACAACCACCTCCCCGCCGGCAGCGGCGGGGAGGTTAGTTTTATGGAGATCGTTGCAACGTTTGGAAAGCTCGGGCCAGGGGATCCCAAGGAAACCATCTCCCATCCGCCGGCGGGCGCCACGTTGGTGGAGGTGCGCGCCGATCTGCTATCGCCTTCCTATCCGGTAAGCGAGCTGGTGCGTGCTTCGCGGCTGCCGGTGATCCTGACGCTGCGCTCCAAAGCTGAAGGTGGCCAAGGGCCGGAGGATGCCGCTAGTCGGCAGGCGTTTTACCGCGAAGCGGCCGCCTGCGGTGCGGCTTTTTACGATCTGGAAGCGGAGCGCGATGTGGAGCTTTTGGGGTCGGTCATCCCCAAAGAAAAGGCCATCCTCTCCCAGCACTTCGACCACACGCCGGCCGATCTGGAAGAGCGTATGGCGCGCCTTTTGTCGGTGGGGACGCGGTTCGTGAAGGTGGTGCCCACCGCTCGTTCATGGGCGGATGTGGTGGTGGTGTTGCGCCTGGCCCAGGCGCTTGCCCGGGGGAGCAACGGCCATAAGCGGGGGATCGTTTTTGCGCAAGGGGAAGCAGGGGTTGCCACCCGCCTTTTGACGCCGTTTCTGGCCGCGCCGGTGGCCTACGCCGCGTGGGACGATGGCCAGCGGCTAGCCCCGGGTCAGCTTTCGGTGGAGGAGCTGCAAGCGCTGGTGGGGCACCTGAACGATCGCCCCCGGCGGGTGTACGGGGTGATTGGGTCGGCGGCCCACCGTTCGCTTTCGCCACGCATGCACGCCGCGGCTTTTCGTGCGCTGGGCTTGCCTTACGCCTTCGTGCCGCTGACGGTGACCGACGAGCGGGAGCTTGCCGCCCTGCTGCAGCCGGCTGGCTCTGGACCGCTGGATGCCGTGGGGCTTGTGGCCGGCGGGTTTGCTGTGACCATGCCCTGGAAGGAAAAAGCGGCGCTTTTGTGCGACGTGCTGGCGCCGCGGGCCAAGCGGGCGGGGGCGGTGAACACGGTGTTGCCGCGCCCGGGCAAGGTGATGGGCGATCTCACCGACGTGGATGGGGTGACCCGGGTGCTTTTGGAGGCGGGGCTTTCGCTTTCGGGGGCACGGGTGGCGGTGCTGGGCAGCGGAGGGGCGGCCCGGGCGGCGCTGGTGGCTTTGCAGCTAGCGGGGAGCTCGCTTTTCCTGGTGGCCCGTAACGCGGCCAAGGCAGCTTCCCTGGCCCGGGAGTTTGGAGCCCAGGTGGTGGAGCCCGAAAGGCTTTCGGATGTGCAGGCGTTCATTAACGCCACACCGGCCGGGGCCGAGGGTGAGGAGGACGAGCTTTTGTCAAGGCTGGCGTTGCCTGCAGGGTGCGTGGTGGTGGACATGCCTTACGGGGAAAGCCCGACGTTTTTGCAGAAGCTTTCGCTTGAGCGCGGCTGGGATTACGTTTCGGGGAAGGAAGTGCTGCTCTTTCAAGGAGTTTCGCAGTTCGCGGCGATGAACGGCGTGGCCCCACCGGTGCAGGCGATGGCTTCCGCTTTGGGGCTTGAGGAAGAGAAATGATGACGCTCCACGCTTTGCCGGCGGAAGGCGCGCGCCTCTATGAGGCTCAGTACCTGGGGATGCGGTGGCTGGTGGAGCGCGGCTTTCGGCCGGTGCTGCTCCCCCTGGTGTACCCGGTTAACGGCGAGGAAGACGGGGGGTTCCGCTTTCTGGACGGCGAGGGCAGGGTCTGGGGGGTGCGGGCCGACTTTACGCCGCTCATTGGCCGCGCGGTGAGTGGGGAGCTGGCCGAGGGGCGCACGCTGCGGGTTTGCTACGCCGGCGAGGTGGCGCGGCGGGAAGCGGCGCGGCTGCGGGGGGTGCGGGAGTTCATGCAGTTGGGCTTTGAGTCCTTCAACGTGGAAAACGAAGCAGCCGCCACCGTGGAGCTGCTGTTGGGTCTTTTAAAGGAGGTTGGTTTGCCGCTGGAGGGCCTCGCTTTGACGGTGAGCCACACCGGTTTGGGGGAGGAGATCCTGGGTTTGCTCACGGAGGAAGCGCCGGATCCGGAGCTTTTGGAGATGCTGGCGGCCAAGGATGCGGACGGCGTGACGTCGCTTTTGGGTTTGCGGGGTGAGGCGGCTTTCTACCTGCGCCAGGCGGTCTTCGATGAGGGCAGTAATTGGGTCCGCTTTTTCGGACAAGAACAAGCTTGGCAGCGGCTGCAAGCGGCTGCGGCGCCAGCGCGAGCGCAGGGGGTGGCAGTGCGCTTCGAGCTGGTGCCCCGCTCCTCCGCCCACTACTACCGGGGTGTGGTGTTTTCCCTGTGGGGCTCCAGGGGGAAGGGGCTTTTGGCGTCCGGGGGCGAGTACCGGGCGCAGGGAAAGCTCGGGCTTGTGCCGGCGGTGGGTGCCACGGTGGCGCTGGATCAGGTGCTGGCGGAGGGGGCATGGTGACCCTGGCCCTGCCCAAGGGCAGGCTCTTTGAGCCGGTGACCGCGCTTTTGGAGCAGGGCGGCTTTGCCGTGGCGGCGGCGCTCAGGTCCAACCCCAGGCGGTTGGTGCTGGAGGACGGGGAGCTGCGGGTGGTGGTGGTGAAGGATGCGGACGTGCCCGCCTACGTTTCCCAGGGGGTGGCGGACGGCGGGTTTGTGGGTTTGGACCACATCCTGGAAGCGGGGGCGGATTTGCTGCGCTTGCGGCGTTTTTCCTTTGGGCAGTGCCGGATGTGCTTGCTGGCGCGGGGGGATCGGCCGGTGCCTTCGATGACCAAGCCCTTCCGGTTGGCCACCAAGTACCCCCGCCTGGCGCAAAAGCTCTTGCGGCAACGGGGGTTGTGGGCGGAGGTGGTGCCGCTTGCGGGTTCGGTGGAGCTGGCCGCCACGTTGGATTTAGCGCCGCTGGTTTTGGACCTGGTGGAAACTGGAACCACGTTGCGGGAAAATGGGCTGATGATCGTGGAAACCTGGCTTTCGGTGGCGCCTTATTTTGTGGCCAACCGGGGCTCATGGGCAACGGGGTTTGAGGCATTGAGAGCGGTTTTGCACCGTTTGGGAGGTGGCCATGAGGAGCTTTCGGATCACTGAGGAAAAAGGCGAGAGGTTTTTGCAGCAGCTGGACGGGCGCATGGCGCGGGTGCTGGATCCGGGGCTGGAGGAAAAGGTCCGCGACATTGTGGCCAGCATTGCCAAGCGCGGGGACAAGGCCCTGTCCGCCTACGTGCGGCGCTTTGACCTCAAGGGCATGTCGGTTTCCCAGCTCAAGCTGGCCCCCGAAGCCCCCAGCGAGGCGGAGGTGGGCGAGGATTTTGCTGAAGCGGTGGAGCTGGCCCTTACCAACCTACAGGCGTTTCACGAGGGGCAGAAGCTTAAGGGCTACACGCTGGAGCTGCAGGGGGACGAGCTGGCCATTCGCGTGCGGCCGTTGAGCTCGGTGGGGGTGTACGTCCCCGGCGGCGGGGCGGTGTACCTGTCGAGCCTTCTGATGGCCGTGGTGCCCGCGCGGCTGGCGGGGGTGGAGCGCATTGNNGCGCATTGCCGTGGCCTGCCCGCCCCGGGCGTACCTCAGCTCACCGCACCTGCGCTACCTGCTCAAGCGCCTGGAGCTCCGCGAGGTGTACCTGATGGGCGGGGCCCATGCGCTGGCGGCTTTAGCCTTGGGGACCGAGTCGGTGACGCCGGTGGACAAGATCGTGGGTCCCGGTGGGCGCTGGGTGACAGCGGCCAAGCGGGCGCTGTACGGCATCGTGGACGTGGACCTCATCGCTGGGCCTTCGGAGGTGGTGGTGGTGGCCGACGGCCACGCCGATCCCGCCATCGTCGCCGCTGACCTCCTGGCCCAGGCCGAACACGACGAGGACGCCCTGGCGGTGGCCGTGACCACTTCGGAAAGCCTGGCGGAAAAGGTCGAAGCCCGCCTGCGCTCGCGTTTGCGTTCCCTGCCCGGCGACTCCCCGGCCCGTACCGCCCTGAAGCGGTGGGGGGCGGTGTTTTTGGCCGAGGACATGGAGGCCGCCTGTGGGGTGGTGAACCGCATTGCGCCGGAGCACGTGGAGCTTTTGGTGGAAGAGCCGCAACGCTGGGTGGAGCGCATCACCGCGGCGGGTGCCGTTTTCCTGGGGGCTTTTTCACCGGTGACCCTGGGCGATTACGTGGTGGGCTCCAACCACATCTTGCCCACGGCCCGGGCGGCGCGCTTTGCCTCGCCCCTGGGGGTTTGGGATTTCGTGCACCGCACCGCGGTGATCCAGGTTGCCCCGCACCGCTACCCCAAGCTGGCCAGGGCGGCGGCCACCCTGGCGGAAGTGGAGGGGCTCCCCCTTCACGCGGAAGCCCTGAGCGCCGGCGAGCGGGGGAGGTTGTGAGCACCGGTTATTCCCGTCCGGCGGTGGCGCCTGCCCCCCTGCGTTTGGACCTCAACGAGGCCCCCTGGGATGCCGACGAGGCCTTTCGCAAGCTGTTCCTTTCCTTCTTGGAGCAGGTGGAGCTGCGGCGCTACCCGCCCATGGATGCCCGGCCGGCCCGGGAGGCCGCCGCGCGGCTTTACGGTTGGCAGGTTGAAGGCACGCTGGTGGGCAACGGCTCCAACGAGGTTTTAGCGGCGGCCCTGGCTACCTTTGCCGCTGGCGGCAAGGTGTTGACCTTATGGCCCAGCTTTTCCATTTACCCCTGGCTGATCCGCCGTGCCGGCGGTAGCGAGCTGCGGTTGTGGCTGAAGCCGCCGGATTTTGCCGTGGCCGAGGACGAGCTTTTTAGCTTGGCCGAAGACGCGGACCTCCTCCTCCTGTGCTCCCCCAACAACCCCACCGGCGGCGAGCTCTCTCCGGCCCTCTGGCGCAGGCTGTTGAGCCTCGGCAAACCCACAATTTGGGACGGGGCTTACTGGGAGTTTGGAAGCGACGGTGACATGCGTTCGTGGCTTACGGAGTTCCCCAACTTGATGGTGACCCGCACGCTTTCCAAGGTCTGGGGGGTGGCCGGGGTGCGCGCCGGCTGCCTGTGCACGTCCCCGGAGCTGGCGAAGAGGGTGGCCAAGCGGCTGTTCCCGTTTGCCCCCGGGGTGGCCGTTTGGGCGGCCTTCGAAGCGGCCGCGGCACTGCCGGAGGTGGGGCGGCAGAGGGCGCAAGCGGTGGTGGCCGAAAGGGATCGCCAGCTGGCGGCCTTGGCCTCGCTGCCCAAACTTGAAGCCGTGCCTTCCCGCGGCAACTTTTACCTGCTCCGCTGCCAGGGGTGGGACGGGGCGCGCTTGGCCCAGGCGTTGGCCCAGGCGGGGGTGGCTGTGCGGCCGGTGGAGGAGCTTTCGGCTTCCGGGTACGTGCGGGTCACGGTGGGCAACCCCGAGGAGGGGGACACTTTGCTGGCGGTGCTGCAGGAGGTGACCCGTGGACTCTAGAGTGGGGCGGGTGGAGCGGCTCACCGGTGAAACCACCGTGGTGGTGGAGCTGGAGCTGGGTGGTCAGGGTTACGCGGTGACCACCGGCGTGGGTTTTTTTGACCACATGTTGGCAACCCTGGCCCACCACGCGGGGGTGGGCTTGACGGTGCGGGCCGAGGGCGATCTGGTGGTGGACGCCCACCACACCGTGGAGGACGTGGGGCTGGCGGTGGGTCAGGCTCTGGCCGAGGCCCTGGGCGAGCGGCGGGGGATCCAGCGCTTCGGTTTTGCCTACGCGCCCCTGGACGAGGCCCTGGCCCGGGCGGTGGTGGACCTATCGGGGCGGCCCTACGCCTGGGTGGCTTTCCCCCAAGGGCTGGAGCTGGCGCTGGTGACCAGCACCTTTCCGCTCACGCTGGTGGCGGAGTTTTTCAAGGCGCTGGCCAGCCGCGGGCTTTTGACCCTCCATCTGGACGTGGAGCGGGGGCGCGACCCGCACCACGCGGCGGAAGCGGCGTTTAAGGCCTTTGCCCTGGCCCTGCGGCAAGCGGTGCAGCTGGTTTCGGAAACCGTGCCCTCCACCAAAGGCACCCTGCACCTATGACCGTCACCGTGGTGGACCTTGGGGTGGGCAACCTGCCCAACGTAGTGCGGGCTTTTCGCCGTTTGGGAGCGGACGTGCAGGTGGTTTCCCAGGCCAGAGAGGTAGCCGGGGCCCGCTGCCTGGTGCTGCCCGGCGTGGGGGCAGCGCCTCCGGCGTTGCGCCGGCTCGGGGAAACCGGGCTTGCGGGAGCCCTCCGGCAGGCGGTGGAAAACGGGGCGTGGCTTTTGGGCATTTGCCTCGGGCACCAGCTGTTGTTTGAAGAGCTCACGGAGTTCGGTGTGCATCGCGGCCTGGGGTTTCTCTCCGGGGTGGTTTCGCCTTTGCCCGCCGGGGTACGGGTGCCGCACATGGGCTGGGCGCGGGTGGAGCTCACCCGCCGGGGTTTTCGCTCTCTGGACGGGAAGTGGTTTTACTTCGTGCACTCCTTTGCCGCCCAAGCCAGCCCCGAAGATGAGGCGGCGGTGGTGGAGCACGAGGGGTTGCGCCTTTGCGCGGCGGCCCAGCGGGGGCGGGTGGTGGGGGTGCAGTTCCACCCCGAAAAGAGCGGGGAAGCGGGCGCGCGTTTTTTGCGTGAGTTTTTGGAGCGGGCTTCATGAGCGGCAACTTTCGCGTTTGGGCAGCGGTGGACCTTTTGGGCGGCAAGGCCGTGCGCTTGCGCCAGGGCAGACCCGAAACCGCCTGGGTGGTGAGCGAGGATCCGGTGGCGCTGGCGCAGCGCTGGCAGGAGGGGGGCGTTGCGGGGGTGCACGTGGTGGATTTGGATGCGGCTTTGGGCTTGGGGCACAACCGGCCGGTGGTGGCGGCGCTGTGCCGGGAGCTTTCGGTCCCGGTGCAGGTGGGGGGCGGGGTGCGCTCCGCCGAGGCCTACCGGGAGCTGCGGGCGCTGGGGGCCACCCGGGTGGTGGTGGGCTCGCTGGCGGTGCGGGAGCCCAAGACCATCCAGCTCCTTGCGGCCGAAGACCCCGAGGGGCTGGTGGTGGCGGCGGACAGCCGCCAGGGCGTGGTGGTCACCGGCGGCTGGGCGGAGGCCAGCTCCTGGTCGCCGGCGGATTTTGCCCGGGAGGTCAGGCGGCTGGGGTGCCGGCACCTTCTGGTGACGGCGGTGGATCTGGATGGCACCGGGGATGGACCGGATTTTCCCTTGCTGCGCAGGGTCTTGCATGCCTTTGGCCCGGGGGTGTTGGCTTCCGGAGGGGTGGGGAGGTTAGAGGAGCTGCGGTTCCTGGCTGCCATGGCCCGGGATGGGCTGGAAGGGGTGGTGGTGGGGACCGCTTTGGCCACCGGGCAGCTGACCTTTGCCGATATCGCCCAGGTGCAGGGGGCTTGAGGTGGGAGCTTTCCGGGTCGTTCCGTGCTTGGATGTGGACCGCGGCCGGGTGGTGAAGGGCGTGCGTTTTCAGGACCTGCGCACCATGGGGGATCCTGTGGCGTTGGCCCAGCGCTACCGCGACGAAGGCGCCGACGAGCTGGTTTTTCTCGATATTTCCGCCACCGTGGAGGGAAGGGAAACCATGCGTTGGGTGGTGGGCCAGGTGGCGGAGGTGCTGGACATCCCGTTTTGCGTGGGAGGTGGGGTGCGAACGGTGGAGGATGCACGAAAGCTGCTGGCTGCCGGCGCCGATAAGGTGGCGGTGAACTCGGCGGCGGTGGCCAACCCCGAGCTGCTTTCGCAGCTGGCGGCGCTTTTGGGTAGTCAAAGCGTGGTGCTGGCGGTGGACGCCCGCCGGGCCCCCTGGGGCTTCGAGGTGGTCACCCACGGCGGCACGGTGCCCACCGGTCGCGATGTGGTTTCTTGGGTGCAGGAGGGGGTGGAGCGGGGGGCCGGCGAGCTTTTGCTCACCTCCATAGACCGTGACGGCACCGGCCAGGGCTTCGATGTGGAGCTGCTGGCGGCGGTGCGAAAGGCGGTGAGCGTGCCCATTGTGGCCTCCGGCGGCGGCACCTTGCCGGAGCACTTTGTGGCCGCTTTTCAAGCGGGCGCCGATGCCGGCCTGGCGGCCAGCATCTTTCATCAGCAGCAGATGACGGTGGCTGACCTCAAGCGGAGGTTGGCAGCAGCAGGGGTCCCGGTTCGTTGGGAGGAAGCGTGGGGGTAGAGGAGAGCTTGCGGTACGACCCGCGGGGCTTGGTTCCCGCGGTGGTGCAGCACGCCCTAACTGGGGAGGTGCTGATGCTGGGCTTCATGAACGCCGAAGCGGTGGCAAAAACGCTAGAAACCGGGCTGGTGCACTTTTTCTCCCGTTCCCGCAACGAGCTTTGGCAAAAGGGGGAAACCTCCGGGAACCGGCTGGCGCTGCGGGGGATGGTGGCCGACTGTGACGGCGACGCGCTGCTGGTTCTGGCGGTGCCGCAGGGCCCTACCTGTCACACCGGGGAAGCGAGCTGTTTCCACCGGCCCGTTTACGGCCAGGGGTGGGTGCCGGTTCCAGCGTTTTTGGGCTTGCTGCGCATGATCCGGGCCCGGCAGGAGCAGGCCCCGGAAGGCTCCTACACGGCGAGGCTTTTGGCCTCCCCGGATGAGGCTTTGAAAAAGCTGGTGGAGGAAGCCGGAGAGGTGGTGCTGGCCGCCCGCGGCCAGGGGCCTGAGAGGCTGGTGCAGGAGCTGGCGGACCTTCTGTACCACCTGGCGGTGGTGCTGGTGGCGGAAGGCGTTCCGGTGGAGGCGGTCAACCGGGAGCTGGAAGCCCGGGGGCTGGGAGGGCGCCCATGAACGTCCCCGATTTGCCCACCTACCGCCGTTTGGCCGCGGAGTTTCCGGTGGTGCCCATCGTGCGGGAGCTCACCGCCGATACGGTCACCCCTTACGGCATGCTGCTGCGCCTGGCCCGCTGGGGGTGTCACCCGTTTCTCCTGGAGTCGGTGGAAGGGGGGGAGCGGGTGGCGCGGTGGTCCTTTGCCGGAGCCAACCCTCGCCGGGTCATAACCCTGCGCGCCGGCCAGGTGGCGGTGGACGGCAAGCCCGTGCCGGGCGAGCCGGTTGCCAGCTTGCACCGCTTGCTGGTGGGCCCCGGGCGCCCGCAGCTGGAGGCTTTCCCTCCCTTTGTGGGTGGGGCGGTGGGCTACCTGGCCTACGACACCGTGCGCTACCTGGAGCGCCTGCCCGATCGCCTCCCCGACCCCCTGGCGCTGCCCGAGGCCTGGTTTGGCGACTACCGTGTGGTGGCTGCCCTGGATCGGGTCCGCCAGCGCTTGCTTTTGGTGGCCACCCCGGACCCCCGGGAGCTAGGGGTGGAGCAAGCCTACGCCAGGGGTTTAGCCGAGCTCGACGAGTTGGCCGCGGTGCTGGCCAAGCCGTTGGAAGCCGCTGCCCCCGCTCCCATTCCCGAGGTGGCGGATGCGGTTCCTGCTTCGGCTACCGTGGTGCCTGAGGATGAGGCGTTCCTGCGGGCGGTGGAAAAGGCGAAAGAAGCGATCCGTGCGGGGGAGATCTTTCAAATTGTGCTTTCCCGCCGCTGGTCTTTGCCGCTGGAAGCTTCGGCCTACACGCTTTACCGCGCGCTGCGCTTAACCAACCCTTCCCCCTACATGTTCTTCCTGGACACCGGTCAGGCCCAGGTGCTGGGTTCTTCCCCGGAAACCCTGGCCCGCCTGCGGGGGGCGGTGGCCACCACCTGTCCCATTGCCGGAACCCGTCCCCGGGGGCGCACGGCCGAGGAGGACGCTGCCCTGGAGCGGGAGCTCTGCAACGACGAAAAGGAGCGGGCCGAGCACCTCATGCTGGTGGATCTGGGGCGCAACGATTTAGGGCGGGTGTGCCGGCCGGGTAGCGTGAACGTGGTGCGCTTCATGGCGGTGGAGCGCTACTCCCACGTCATGCACTTGGTAAGCGAAGTAAACGGCCGCCTGCAGGCCGGAAAAGACGCTTTGGACGTGCTTTTTTCCTGCTTTCCCGCCGGTACCCTCACCGGTGCCCCCAAGGTGCGGGCCATGGAGCTCATTGAGGAGCTGGAGCCGGTGCGGCGGGGGATTTACGGCGGCGCCGTGGGCTACTTTGACGTGGGGGGCGACATGGACGCCTGCATTGCCATCCGCACCGCGGTGGCTACGGGTGGACAGGTGCACCTGCAGGCTGGCGCCGGCGTGGTGTTTGACTCGCTGCCCGAGCGGGAGCTTTCCGAATGCGGGCACAAGGTGCAGGCGCTGCTTTCGGCCTGCCTTTTGGCCGGAGGGATGGAGCCATGATCCTCATGGTGGACAACTACGACTCCTTCACCTTCAACCTGGTGCAGTACCTGTGGGAGCTGGCCGCCGGGGAAGAGGTGCAGGTGGTGCGCAACGACCAAGCCACGGTCCCGGAGCTTCTGGCCAAAAAGCCACGGGCCATCGTGATTTCCCCAGGTCCCGGGCGGCCGGAAAACGCCGGGGTTTGCGTGGAGCTCTTCCGAAAGGCCCCCCACGTGCCGATTTTGGGGGTGTGCCTGGGGCATCAGGCGCTGGGGGTGGCCTACGGCGGGGAGGTGGTGCGGGCTCCCGAGCCGCGCCACGGCAAGACCTCGGAAATCCGCCACGCCGGCGTCGGCATCTTCCGGAAGCTGCCGGACCCTTTCTTGGCCACGCGCTACCACTCGCTGGTGGTGCGCCGGGAAAGCCTGCCTGCTGAGCTTTTGGTGACCGCCTGGACCGAGGACGGGCTCATCATGGGCCTCCAGCACAGGAGCCGCCCGCACTTTGGCGTGCAGTTCCACCCGGAGTCCTATCTCACCAACCGCGGCAAGGACTTGCTGGCCAACTTCCTGGAGCTGGCAAGCTAAAAGGGGGAAGCGATGTTCAAGGTTGCCATGGAAACGCTGCTTTCTGGCCGAGAGCTTGCTCCGGAGCTCATGCGCCAGGCCTTTTCCGCCCTTATGGGGGGCGAGCTCACGCCCGCCCAGCAGGCGGCTTTTCTGGTGGCGCTGCGGGCCAAGGGGGAAACGGCTTCCGAGGTGGCGGAGGCGGCGCGGGTCATGCGGGAGTTTGCGGTGCGCCTTTCCGCCCCAACGGGGGCGGTGGATACCTGCGGCACCGGCGGGGACGGCGCGGGCACCCTCAACATCTCCACCGCTGCCGCTATCCTCACCGCAAGCCTGGGGGTTCCGGTGGCCAAGCACGGCAACCGCTCGGTGTCTTCCCGCTGCGGTTCCGCCGATGTGCTGGAGGCCATGGGCTGGCCTTTGACCCTGGCGCCGGAAGCTTTGGAGCGGTTGTTACAGGAGGAGGGGTTTGCCTTCCTCTTTGCGCCCGCGTTTCACCCGGCCATGAAGGTGGTGGCGCCGGTGCGGCGGGAGCTGGGTTTGCGCACGGTGTTTAACCTCTTGGGGCCTTTGGCCAATCCCGCGGGGGTGCAACGGCAGGTGGTGGGGGTGTTTTCCTTGCCGGCCCAGGACCTGGTGGCGGAGGCGTTGGCCCGTCTGGGGGCCGAGCACGTGTGGGTGGTGCACAGCGAGGACGGCATGGACGAGCTTTCCCCCAGCGTTCCCACCCGGGTGGTGGAGGTGCGGGAGGGGGCAGTGGTGCGGGAGTTTCTTTTGGACCCCCAAACCCTGGGAGTTCCCCCGGTGGGGCGGGAGGATCTGCTCGGGGGGGAGGCCGTCCAGAACGCCCAGAGGCTTTTGGCCATGCTGGGGGGAGAAGCGGACCCCGCAGCGCCGGCGGTGGCTTTGGCCTCGGCGGCAGCGCTGGTGGTGGCTGGCCGGGCGGCCACGGTAGCCGAGGGCTACGAGTTGGCCAGCTCGGCGCTAAAGCACGGCACCGCTTTGGGCTTTTGGCAAAAGCTTTTGAGCAAGGCGCGGGAGCTTTCCCATGGGTAAGAACTGGCTGGAGCTTTTGGTGGCCTCCGGCACGGCGCGCTTTGCTGAACCACCGAAAGCCTCGAATCCCGAGTTTCCCCGCCGCAGCTTGCTGCAAGCCCTCAGCGAGGAGGGGGTGAGGATCATTGCCGAGGTGAAGAGACAGTCCCCCTCCGCCGGCGTACTGCGGGAGCCCATGGATCCCGCGGGGCTGGCCCGGGCGTACCAGCGGGGGGGTGCGGCCGCCATTTCGGTGGTGACCGAGCCCCGGTACTTTGGCGGGGACAGTCGGTGGGTGGCTGAGGTCAAGCAAGCCACCAGCTTGCCGGTGTTGCAGAAGGACTTCTTTTCCCGCCCTGAACACCTGGCCCATGGCCTGGCCAGCGGGGCCGATGCCGTGCTGCTCATTGCCCGGGTACTTCCCGGCTCGCTGCTTTCGGAAATGGTGGCGTGCTGCCGGGAGCTGGGTTTGGAGCCGCTGGTGGAAACCCACAACGAGGAGGATGTGCAGCGGGCGCTGGATGCCGGGGCTACGCTTTTGGGTGTCAACTCGCGAGACCTGGCGACGTTCACGGTCCAGGTAGAAGCGGCAGCAGCTCTGGTGCGAGGTTTGCCTTCTGGGGTGGTGGGGGTGCTGGAGTCGGGGGTTAAAGACCCCGGGCAGTTTTCCCAGCTTGTGGCCCAAGGTGTGCGGCGCTTTTTGATTGGCGAGTACCTCCTGCGGCAGGAAGAGCCGGAGCGCGCCCTGAAAGGGCTTTTGGAGGCCCGGTGGTGACGGTGAAGATCTGCGGCCTTACCGATGCCGGCGATGCCATCATGGCCGCAGAGGCCGGCGCCGATTACTTGGGCTTCGTGTTTGCCCCCTCCTCGCCGCGGACGCTTTCGGTGGCTGACTGTTTGTGGATTGAAGCGGTGCCTTTTCCCGCCAAGGTTGGGGTCTTCCGCGATCAACCCCGGCATTTCATTGAAACCGTGCGGGAAAAGGCCGGGCTTGCCTTAGTGCAGCTCCACGGGCAGGAACCACCGGAGCTTTGCCAGGCGCTGGGAGGGCCAAAAGCCGTAATCAAAGCCATCACCGTGGAAACCTCTGTGGACTGGGAGCTGGTGAGGACTTACGCCCCGGTGGCGCGCATCCTCTTCGATGCTGGCGGCGGCTCCGGCCGCACCTTTCCCTGGGAGCTACTCGCCAGCCCGCCCCTTGCCCTGCGCTTTTGGATTGCCGGAGGGCTTTCCCCGGGCAACGTGGCGCAAGCCATAGCTGTTTGCGCTCCGGTGGGGGTGGATGTGTCCTCTGGGGTAGAATCGTCCCCTGGCCGCAAGGACCCGGTGAAGGTTCGGGCCTTTATTCGAGCTGTTCGTGAGGGAGGGGTGCGTGAAGCGGTTACCGGATGAACGCGGTTACTTTGGGCCTTACGGGGGTCGGTTTGTGCCCGAAACCCTCATGGCCCCCCTGCAGGAGCTGGAGCAGGCCTTTCGCGAGGCCACCCGGGACAAGGGCTTCCGTCGGGAGCTGGAGGCCTTGCTCCGGGACTACTGCGGCCGTCCCACCCCCCTCACCTTTGCCGCGCGCCTTTCCGCCCATCTGGGCGGTGCCCGCATTTACCTCAAACGCGAGGACCTCTGCCACACCGGCGCGCACAAGATCAACAACGCCCTGGCCCAGTGCCTCTTGGCCCGGCGCATGGGCAAGGTGCGGGTGGTGGCGGAAACCGGCGCCGGACAGCACGGCGTGGCGGTGGCCACCGCCGCTGCGCTTTTGGGGCTTTCCTGCCGGATTTACATGGGTACCGAAGACGAGCGCCGGCAGTCGCTGAACGTGTACCGCATGAAGCTTTTGGGTGCGGAGGTGGTGGGGGTGGATGCCGGCTCCAAGACCCTTAAAGACGCTATTAACGAAGCGCTTCGGGATTGGGTCACCAACGTGGCCACCACCCACTACGTCATGGGCTCGGTCCTGGGTCCCCATCCTTACCCCATGATGGTGCGGGAGTTCCAATCGGTCATTGGCGCCGAGGCTTGGCTGCAAATCCGCAAAGCCCACGGCGCGCTGCCCAGCCTGGTGGTGGCGTGCGTGGGCGGCGGCTCCAACGCGGCTGGCATCTTTTCCGCCTTTTTGCCGTACCAAAAGGTGAAGCTGGTGGGGGTGGAAGCGGGGGGGAGAGGGCCGCTTTTGGGGCACCACGCCGCCCGCTTTGCCGGCGGCTCACCGGGGGTGCTGCACGGCACCTACACCTACGTGCTGCAGGACGCCTCCGGCAACACCGCCCCAACCCATTCGGTTTCGGCGGGGCTGGACTACCCGGCGGTGGGTCCCGAGCACGCCTTCTGGAAGGACACCAGGAGGGTGGAGTACGTGCAGGTTTCCGACGATGAGGCGCTTTCCGCTTTCCACCTGCTTTCCGAGCTGGAGGGCATCATGCCGGCCCTGGAAACCGCCCACGCTTTGGCCTTCGTCACCAAGGTAGCCCGCAGCTACTCCCCCGCCGAGGCCATTTTGGTGAACCTCTCCGGCCGGGGGGACAAGGACGTGACGGAGGTGGCGCGTTTGGAGGGGGTGCGGCTATGAGCAACCGGCTGGAAGCTGCCTTTCGGCGGGCAGCCAAGGAAAAGCGCGCGGCTTTCATTGCGTACATCACCGCCGGGGACCCTTCCCCGGCCCGCACCCTAGACGTCTTGCGGGCGCTGGAACGGGGCGGGGCCGATATTGTGGAGCTGGGCGTTCCCTTTTCTGACCCCATTGCCGACGGCCCCATTAACTGCGCCGCTGCGGAAAGGGCGCTGGCCGCCGGAACCACCCTCACCGGGGTTTTGCAAACCGTGCGGGAGCTCCGCTTTTCCTCTTCGCTGCCGATAGTGCTTTTCTCCTACGCCAACCCCATCCTCGCGTACGGGCTTTCCCGTTTTGCCGTGGACGCCGCTACCGCGGGTGTTGATGGCGTGCTTTTGACCGATGTCCCCGCAGAAGAAGCGGGTCCTTATTACCAGGCCTTGCGGCGGGTGGGCGTGGAGCTCATCCCCATGCTGGCCCCCACCTCCACCCGGGCGCGGGTGAAGCAAGCTAAAAAGCTTGCCGAAAGCTTTGTGTACTTCGTCTCCCACACCGGCGTCACCGGCCCGCAAGCGCAGCTGCCGGTGGAGCTGGAGGACCAGGTGCGTCTGGTGCGCAAGCTCACCGGCAGACGTGTGGCTGTGGGGTTTGGGGTGGCCAAGCCGGAGCAGGTCAACCGGGTGGCCAAGGTGGCGGATGGGGTGGTGGTGGGGTCGGCCATCGTCAACCGCATCGCGGAAATCGGCGATCGCCCCGAGCTTTTTGGGGAAATCCAGAGGTTTCTGCAACCGCTACGCGCAGCCACCCGCCGGTCCTAAGGGCGTGCTAACATAACTTCAGGAAAAGCAGGAGGTGGCTATGGTTTTGGCCACACAGCTCACCAGCGCGCAGGTTGACTCTTGGCTCAAGCGCCTGGCGGTGGAAGCCCCTCTGGATAAGGAGGGGCGGTTTGTGTTCTTGGGCCCGGTGCACACCACCCGCACCGGATGGGTGGTGCGGGCCCGCTGCGCCGAGGGCAAGGAAGTAGCCCTGCGCCTGTTGCGCCCGGAGCTGGCGGCGGAAGAAGCGGACCGGGAGCTTTTCCTGGCCTGGGCGCAGGCCTGCGCCAGGGTGGAGCACGCCCGCCTGGCGCGCCTTTTGGAGGCGGGAAGCCTCTTGACCGCCGATAACTTCGAGCTGCTGTTTGCGGAAAGCCCCTGGGTGGGGGGTGCCACCCTCAAGCACATGCTGCAGGGTCGAGGGCAGGGCCTGCCGGCGGAGCAAGCCTTTCACGTGGTGGGGCAGGTGGCGGCGGCCCTGGCGGCGGTGCACGCCACCGGGGTGGTGCACGGGGAGCTGCGCCCCAGCCTGGTGGTCTTGGACCGCAAGCAAAACGCCACCCTCATTGGCCTTGGCGTGCCTCCGCGGCTGCGGCGGCGGACGGAGCTTCTGGGCTTTGGAGCGTGGGCCACAGCCCCCTGGGCCCCTCCCGAACGGTTGGCTTCCGATGGGGAAACCGTGGAGCCCAACGCCGACGTCTACCAGCTGGCGCTTTTGGCCTACGAAGCCTTTGCCGGCATTCCCTATCCCCGCTGGACCGCTCCCGATCTCCTTTCCGACATGGTGGACTACATGCCACTGGCCATGGACGAGCTCTTGCAAAAGTGCCTGGGGGACCCCGACCTGCGGCCGGCTTCGGCGCTGGAGTTTTTGGCCCAGCTGCGGGACGTGGAGGCTGGCTACGACCAAAACGTCCGCGACCGCAAGGCCCGCAACAAGGTTTCCGGAAAGCAGCTCAAGGAATGGGCGGAAACCCTCTTAGAGCAAACCTACCCCCCTTACGAGCTGGTGCTGTCGCTGGCGCAAAAGGCCAAAGCGCAAAGGGGGCTGTTGTCGCTGAGCTCCAGCCTGGAGCGGGAGCTTTCGGAGCTGGCCCACCGAGCCCAGGCGGGCTTGCGCCAGCGGTTGGCGTCCACCTTCAAGAAGCTTTTGGAGGACCGGGATTTCACCGCCGCCCAGAGCTTTTTGGACCGGGTGGCCGAGGAGCTCCCCGGGGAGGAGGTGGTGGAGCACTACGTGCGGCTGGAGCGGGAGCGCGCCCAAGCCACCCCCGGAAAAACCCCGGAGGCGGTCAAGGCGCTTTTGGGCTTCTTGAAAAAACCCGAGCTTTCCTTTGCCGCCCGCCTCACCGTGGTGGAGGCCCTGGAAAGCCTGCTGGGCGGGGTGGTGGTGGCGGCCCCGGTGGGCTTCGTCAAGCCGCAGGGCAAGCTGCAGGTGGTGGAGACCTTCCGGGTGCAGGATCAGCCGGTAACCGTGGTTTTGGGACCGGTCATGCGCTTGGGAAGGGGCAGCTTTACGCAGTTTGGCAACCACGTGGACCTGGCGCCGCCTCTGGAAAAGGTGGCCGAGGACTCGGCGCTTTTGCTTCTGGCGCAAAGCATCTCCCGCGCCGGGCATGTGGAGTTCCGCATTGGTGCCCAGGGCCTGGAGGCCTTTTGCCTGGGAACCCACGGCATCACCCTGGACGGCGTCACCCTCGCCCGGGGGGAGTCGGCTCCCATCCGCCTGGAGGGAAGCCTGGTGGTGGCCCGGGGTGCCACCAAGGGGGTGTACCGGCTGGTGCAATCCCCGGAGGGCGAGGTCCTGGCCCTTTGGGTGGAGTTTGCAGAAGGCGTGGCGGCCGGCAAAAAGGCACTGTGGGTGCTGCAACGGCTCCCCCTTTCGCTGCTGCACCCGGAGGTGGGGGACTGCGGCCTGGCCGACCCCACCCCCGAAGGTTGGGTGGTGGAAGCCACCACGTCGGGCTTGAGGCTGGGAGGGCTTCCCCTGGAGGTGGGGGTGCGGCGGGTGTGGCAGCCGGAAGAAAAGCTGGTTTTGCCAGGCGAGGTGGAGGTAATTCGGGAGGGGGTGTGAGGCCCTTGGCCGCCCGTGTTCTGGCGGTCTTTTTGGCCTTTCAGCTTTCCGGTTGCCTTTCCGTGCAAACCCAAAGCCAAAAGGGACGACGCCCGGAAGCCGGAGTCGCGGTGGTGGTGTTTGTCGACGATGCTGCCCGGCGGAAGGGCGAACCCGGTCCGGCGGGGGTTTTATCCGAGCTGGAGCGGCGGGAGCACGGGCGCTGGCAGCCGGTTTTTCGCTCCTTGGCCCCCCGCTGGTCGCTCACCGGCCTTCCCCCGGGGCGCTACCGCCTGCGCTTCCCCGCCCGCCTGGACGAAGCTGGCAGGGTGGTCCCGCTTTCGGAAAAGCCCAAGAAGTTCAACCTCCAGGCCGGGGAAATGGTGCAGGTGCAGGCGGTGCTGGAGCACATGCCGGTGGCTTTGGTGGTGGCTGGCGTAGTGGTGGTGGCAGTGGTGGCCGTGGCCCTTTCCAAGTGGCTGAAGGATGCGGACCTCCCCGAGCCGCCCTTGCCCCCACCGGAGCTTGTGGATGTGGCCTTTCACCTCACCTGGGAATGGGCCGCCGCTTACCCGGAAGCTGCCGACCGCGCCGCACCGGTGGTGACCTCCCACTTTCCGGCGGCGGGCGCCCAGGTGCCCCCGGGGCGCCTGAAGCTCGTCTGGGTTTTTTCTGAACGTTTGTCTCCCACTTCTCTCGACCCGCAAAAGCTGCGGGTTTTGGGCGAGCGCTCCGGCCTCATTCCGGGAGTGGCCAGCTACGATGCGAGCCGCTGGTGGGTGGTGTGGGAAAGCCAAACGCAGGTAAGCGGTGAAAAGGTGCACGCCACCCTGGATGCCGATGCCGTGGAGGATGCCTCCGGCAACGAGCTGGAGCGGGCGGTAAGCTTTTCCTTCTGGGTGCGGTGATGGACCTGGACGTTGCCCCCGGGGTGCGTTTGCGGGTGGTCGTGGAAGGGCAGGGAGAGCCAGTGGTCTTGCTCCACGGCCATTCCCTGGACCTGACGGTTTTTGACGACCTTGTGCCGGCGCTTGTGGACGCCGGCTTTCGCGTCGTTCGGTACGACCAGCGCGGGCATGGCCGTTCCTCGTCACCGCCGGGGGGCTACCGTTGGGGTGACCACGCCGCCGATCTGCGGGTGGTTTTGGAAAAGCTAGACGCCGTCCCGGCGCACGTGGTGGGGCTTTCCAAAGGCGGCGGCATTGCGCTGGAAGCGGCCCTGCGCTTTTCCAGCCTCGTGCGTTCCCTGGTGCTGGTGGGCCCGCTGGTACCTGACTACCCTTTGCCTGGCGAATTCTGGGCTTTTTTCAAGCGCTTGGCTCAAGCCATTCGCGAAAAAGGCGTCAAGCACGCAGCCCAGGAGCTCTGGCTTTCCCATCCGCTTTTGCGTTCCGCCTGGGAAAACCCCAAATCCCGCGAAAAACTCGAAACAATTGTTTTTAATTTTCCGGCTGGCGAGTACCTCGCCACCGAAAAAGACGCCCCCGATCGCGACTGGAAGCTCACCGAACGCCTGCAGGACATTTCCTGCCCGGTGCTGGTGATTCGCGGCGAACACGACATCCCGGAATTTCACCAAATGGCAGAGTTTGTAGCAAACAAACTCCCCCAGGCTCACCTGGAAACCGTCCCCCAATCCGGTCACTTGGTGCCGTTGGAACAACCGGATCGCCTGACCGCCTTGCTGCTACGCTTTTTTGAGTCTGTCCGGATAAGACATAGCTCGCTTTAGCCCAACCACCGTTACCAGCGCTTTCGTCCGGCACAGGTCTTGCGAGTTTCTTGGGCTCATCATAGTGATGGGCCCATAACCCATCAAATGGAGTAATATTGCAACGTGCGCGCAAGGGTTTCCATTTTTGCGATAACGGCGCTGGCAGTTCTCGTTCGTCTCCTCTTCCTGTCCTATTCAATTCCTGAGCATTACGGTTATTTTTTTCCGAAACGACAAGAGCTCCTGGACCGTTTCGTTCAGAGCGATGAGCCCTATTTACACCCTTTTGGCTGGGAAGCCTCTAGTATAGCTTGCGCCCTGGTTTGCAAAGATCGAGGCTTTTCCGATCCCTTTGGTGCGCAATCGGGGCCTACAGCTTGGATTGCTCCAGGTGTCGTTGTTCCTTTCGCTGCGGCGTTTGCAGTGTTTGGATGTTTTTCTTTTGAATCAATTTTCGCTGTCTTCATGGTTTCTTTGTTATGTTCCGCACTCATCTGCTTAACGGTCTACTGGGTTACGAAGGTGCTTTTTGGATCCGTCGATAGGGCGCTTATGGCAGCGCTGTTGTTTGCGGTTCTGCCCTACGATGCCTGGATTTTCCGCGTAACCGGACACCTTGACTTTAACTTTGTTACCTTAGGCTTTGCCATGCTATTGGCGGCCTCTGTTTTGTACTACCGCCGTCCCGGGGTGCCAAAGGCGGCAATTCTTGGAGCCGTTGCAGGAGCCTCTATCCTGCTTTTCCCGGGGTTCATTCTGTGCGCGCTTGGTGCCTGGTTGGTTACAGCGCTATCGAAAAGAACAAGCAAGCAGGGATTGGACCTATGTGTTGTGTGTTTTGTGGCAGGGGCGTTGGTGGCCCCATACGTCCTGTGGCAAAGGGGTTGGCTGGGTATTTGGGTTCCGGTTAAGTCGAACGCTGGATTTGAGTTGTATTTGGGAAACGCGCCAGAGGCAGGCGGGATTCTTACCGAGCGGGTTCTCGCCAAGTATCACCCCAGCCAAAGTGCAAGTGAGTTCCGTAAATATCGAGACCTGGGTGAGGTAAGGTACGTGCGGTCAAAGTTGAGGGAGATGCTTGCAAATTTCTCCACGGCCAAGTTCCTTGGGAATACGATGCGGCGGATGCTTTCGTTCTATTTTTTGTACGATACGAAGAGTTGGGATCGGCCCGGTGCTCGTTTGTGGGCTAAAAGGGTCCTTTGGTTTGTACCGGGTTGTTTGTTGTTGGTGGGTGCGGTGGTGGGCTTTCTCCGTAAAACTCCGGCGTGGTGGCTAGTAGTCGCCTTCTCGTTGGCCTACTCGGCACCATTCCTGATCGCGGGGGTAATGGACCGTTACCGCTATCCGCTAGCGCCGGCGATCTGTGTGCTGGCAGCTGGTCTGTTCCCGCAAATTGGGAAAGGGGTGGACGGAAGATCAGGGGCAAAAAGCTGAAAGTTATGCCGGAAATGGCTAACGGTGGTGTGGAACTCAGCGTGGTGATTCCAACGGCCGGGAGGGCCGCCAAGCTCGCCAGCACACTGCAAGCTCTAGGAGAAATGGCTGAGGGAACGCCATCTTTCGAGGTGGTGGTGGTTCTGGACGGCGAGGACCCAGCAACCCGCGAAGCTTTGAAAAGGCCGTGGTCTTTTCCATTGGTGGTTGTGGCCCAGCCACGGCTTGGTGCTGCTGCCGCCCGCAATTTGGGCTGCCGGGTGGCTCATGCACCGACGGTTTTGTTTGTTAACGACGATACCAGGCCGCACCCGGCGTGTTTGCGCGCCCACTGGGAGGCGCATGTGAAGTTTGGTCCAGCGGGCGCCCTTGGGTTCACGGTTTGGGACCCGGAGGCCCCCGTAACTCCCTACATGCGGTGGCTGGCCCCTGCCGGACATCAGTTCAACTTCTCCAGGCTCAAGCCTTACGAAGTCATCCCCTGGGATGCCTGTTGGACAACCAACCTTTCGGTTCCGCGGTCGTGGGTCTTGGACGAGCCGCTGGATGAGGGCTTCCCAGGGGCGGCAGCGGAGGACAGCGAGTGGGGCTATCGCCTTTGGCGGCGGGGATGGAAAATCCTGTACCTCCCCGACGCTGTTTGCTTTCACGACCACCCGTACACGGGGCCGAAGGACTTCCGGTCCCGTGCACGCATGGCGGGAGCGGGGGCCAGGCTGGTGGTCCGCCGGCACCCGGAGCTCGTGTGGATCTTCATGGTCAAGCCGCTGCTGGCCTGCGCCGCCCGGGCTTTGACGTTGCTGCTACCCGCCAAGAGCTACCGCCAGAAGCTTTGGGATTTTGATTTTCGCTGGAATTACCTCGTGGGCATGGTGCGAGGGCGCAAGACTGCTTAGAAGATCGGGTAACACAGCCGGAGCGGTAGCCAAATCGCCGTCTAGAATCGCTTCTCACAGCAACGTTGCGCCTGCCCTTTCACCACCTCCCCCAGGCGGGGTGGCCTTGCTTGACGGCTACGAAGGTGCCGGAGGCGCGGGCGGTGACCTCGCCGGAGGCCACAAGCTCCCCTTCCACCTTGACCCGCCGGCCTTGGGCCTCCACAACCCTGGCGCGAATGAGGAGCTCTTGGCGGGAAGGTGTGGGTTTTAGAAGCTGCACGGAAAACTCGGCGGTGACGGTGGGGGCGGGCGAGGGGAGGTTGTCCCGCTTCATGAGGAAGTAAGCGGCGGTCCAGTTCATGTGGCAGTCGAAGAGGGTGCCGATGATGCCGCCGTTGAGAAAGCCCGGAAAGCCCTCGTGGTGCTCTTCGGGGGTGAACCGGCATACAAGCCCATCGCCTTCGGGAAAGCTTTTGATGTGCAAGCCCTTGGGGTTGGAAGGACCACAGCCAAAACAGCGGGTTTCCGGTGCGAATTTGTCCTGCAGTGCCTGCTCCATGCTCCCTCCCGGCGGCATTGTAGCCACTGCGGCGGTGTTCGTGGCAGAATGCGCCGCTATGAAGAAGACCGCGCTTTGGGTTTTGGCATTTCTGCTGACGGCAGCCGCAGCGGTGTGGCAACGCCTTTCCGGGCCTACCTGGCCGATCAAGGGCGAGGTGACGATTTTAACCGGAGAGAAGGTGCGGTTTCGCTTGCCCCGTTCTGCCGAGGTAGGCAAAGACCTGCAAGTTTCGGTGACCGTTGAAGGGGGGCCGGTGACCGGCTTTGTGCGCTGCCGGCGGGTGCCCAGCCACGATGACTGGCAGCTTCTGGCCCTGGCCCGGGAGGGGAACGAGCTTTCGGCGTTTCTCCCCGAACAACCCCCGGCGGGGAAGCTGGCTTACCAGTTCATGCTGGCGCGGGATGGGATCATGGGGGGCAGGTCGGCGGTGCCTCCCGAGCCCGTGGTGGTGCGGTTTAAGGGTCATGTGCCCCTGGGGCTTTTGCTCCCCCATATTGTGGCGATGTTTTTGGGGATGCTCACCGCCAACCGTGCCGGTTTTGCCGTGGTTTTCGGTGAGGAGGAGCCCCGGCGGTACGTTTGGCCAACGCTTTTGCTTTTGGCTTTTGGTGGGCTGGTGATGGGTCCGCTGGTGCAAAAGGCAGCGTTTGGTGCCTACTGGACGGGTTTTCCCGTGGGCCAGGACCTCACCGACACCAAGACGTTGGCGGTGGTGCTGGCCTGGGTTTGGGCGGCCGTTCGCAGCCAGGGGGCGCGTCGCTGGCCGGTGCTGGTGGCGGCGGTGCTGACCTTGGCGGTTTTTGCCATTCCCCATTCGGCGCTTGGCAGCGAAATTGACTGGACAAAAGAGGCCAAATAAAAAAGGGCGGGAGCAATCCCGCCCCTGGTGATTTCTTCTGGCAGGGTCAGGCATGGGCCCGGGCGAACTCCTCCATGTAGCGGGCCAGCTCTTCCACCGAGCTTTTCGGCACGTAGTTGTACATGGAAACGCGGATTCCCCCCACCGAGCGGTGGCCTTTCAGCCCTACGAAGCGGTGGGCCTTGGCGCCTTCCAGGAACTTGTTTTCCAGTTCCTCACTGGGCAAGCGGAACACCGCGTTCATAAAGGAACGGGAGTCCTTGGCCACCGGAGCGCGGTAAAACTCGGGGTAGGAGTCAATGACCCCGTAAATTCTCGCGGCTTTGGCCCGGTTTTCTTGCTCCATCCAGGCCAGGCCGCCCTTTTCCTTGATCCATTCCAGAACCAGCTTGACGATGTAAATGGCAAAAACCGGTGGGGTGTTGTACAGCGAATTGTCCTTGGCGTGGGTTTTGAAACGCAGGATGATGGGAATGTCTTCGCGGCAGAGGGCAAGGAGGTCATCGCGGATGATGACCACCGTGACACCCGCCGGCCCCAGGTTCTTTTGCGCCCCGCCGTAAATGAGGCCGAAGGGTTTGATGTCGAAGGGGCGCCAGAGGAAATCGGAGGACATATCGGCGACGATGGGGACGTTGCCGGTGTTGGGGAAGGTGTGCCACTGCGTGCCGAAGATGGTGTTGTTGGAGGTGATGTGCACATAACGAGCCTGGGGGTCCAGTTGCAGCTCTTCCTGCTTGGGGATGCGGGTGAACTTGCCGTCTTCCTCGGTGGTAGCGGCAACTCGCGGGTTTCCCACCAGCTTGGCTTCCTTAAAAGCCTTTTGCGACCAGGCACCGGTGATCACGTAGTCCGCGGACACCCCAGGGCCCAGGAGGTTCATGGGCACCATGGAAAACTGCAGCGAGGCGCCTCCGCCGAGGAACAGGATGTGGTAGTTTTCGGGGATTCCCAAGAGCTCGCGCATCAAGCTTTGGGCGGCGTTGTGCACCGCTTCGTAGTCCTTGGAGCGGTGGGACACCTCCAAAATGGACATGCCGGTACCGGCAAAATCCAAAAGCTCGCTTTGGACTTTTTGCAGCACCTCCAGGGGGAGGGCGGCAGGACCTGGGTTGAAGTTGTGGGCACGGTTCATATCGGCCTCCTTGGCAAGCTTACGCCCGCTTGCCGGTGTATTCCTCCAGAATCTTGACCACTTCGTCACCGATGCGCAAAAGGTTTTCCTTGGAAGAGGCGCCAATGTGCGGTGTGAGCAGGGTGTTTGGCGCGGACAAAAGCGGGTTTCCGGGTTCCGGGGGCTCGGAAGAGTACACGTCGGTGGCATAGCCGGCGAGCTTGCCGCTACGCAGCGCTTCGGCCACGTCTTCCTCCACCACGCACTTGCCCCGTCCGGTGTTGATGAGGTAGGCCCCGTCTTTCATGAGAGAAAGCGTCTGCTTGTTGATGAGGCCCTTGGTTTCTTCGGTGAGCGGCACATGGAGCGACACGTAATCTGCCTGCGGCAAAAGCTCCTTGAGGCTTGCCACCAAGATGGCCGATTGGGATTGCTTCACGTAAGGGTCGTAGGCCAAAACCCGCATGCCAAAGGCCCGCGCCCGCACCGCCACCTCGTGACCGATGTTGCCGATGCCCACAAGCCCCAGGGTCTTGCCCAAAAGCTCGGTGCGCTTGATCTCCTTTTTGAGGAACTTACCTTCCTTCATGGAGTTATGGGCCTCCACCAGGCGGTTGGGCAACGCCAGCATGAGGGCCATGGTGAGCTCAGCCACCGCCACGGCGGAAGCCTTCGGGGTGTTCACCGCCTTGATGCCGCGGGCCTTGGCGGCTTCCAGGTCAATGTTGTCCATGCCCACGCCCCCACGGATGATGAGCTTGAGCTTGCGGGCCTGGGCCATCCACTCGGCGGTGCACTTGGTCTTGGACCGCACGAGGGCCACCTCCGCTTCCGGCAAGCGGTTGGGGTCTTCGGTGACCTCGCCAAAACGGCGGAGCTTGTCGGGCAAGGAGGGATCAAACGCATCACAGATGAGGATGAGCATGGTGCTTCTCCTTTCCTGCCGGCGAACCGGCAATTACCAGGTGTCCAAGGTGCGGACCAAAAGCCCGGACCGCAGCTTGGGTTCAAACCATGTGGACTTGGGCGGCATGATGAGGCCGGCATCGGCCACCGCCATCACTTGCTCCAAGGATGTGGGGTAGAGGGCAAAAGCCACCGCCCAGCCTTCCGCCACCCGTTGCTCCAGGGCGGAAAGGCCCCGGATGCCGCCGATGAAGTCAATGCGCTTGTCGGTACGCGGGTCGGTGATCCCCAAAACCGGCGCCAGGAGGTTTTCCTGCAGGATGGAAACGTCCAGGCTGCCGATGGGGTCGTCCTCCCGGAAGCTTCCGGGAACGGCTTCAAGACGGTACCACTGCCCTTGGAGGTACATGCCAAACTGGTGCCGCTTTTCGGGACGCCCACTGCTGGCCTTTTCCACCCTGAATTTTTCTGCCACTTTGCTGAGAAAAGCCTCAGGCGAAAGCCCGCCCAGGTCTTTCACCACGCGGTTGTAGTCCAAGATTTGCAGCTGGTTGTGGGGGAAAAGCACGGCCATGAAGTAGTTGTAGGGCTCGTCCCCGCGGTGCTGGGGGTTCTTGGCCTTGCGTTCCCGCCCCACCCGGGCTGCCGCCGCGGTACGGTGATGGCCATCGGCCACGTAAAGGGCCGGCACCTGCTGGAAAGCCTGTTGCAGGTTTGCGGCGAGCTCGGACGGCACCACCCACACCGTGTGGCCAATGCCATCCTCCGCCACGAAATCGTAAAGCGGCGCACCGGCCCGCACCTGATCCACCAGGGCATCAATGGCTGCAAGCTGGCGGTAGGTGAGGAAAACCGGCTCGTCGTTGGCGTTCAGTTCGTCCACGTGCCGGGTGCGGTCGTCTTCCTTATCCTTGCGGGTGAGCTCATGGCGCTTGATGAGCCCGGCATCGTACTCGGCCACGCTCACCGCTGCCACCACGCCGGCCTGCACGTGGTTGCCCATCTTCTGCTGGTACACGTAAAAGCGGGGCTCCTGTTCCCGGAAAAACACCCCTTCGGCCATGAACTTTCGCAGGTTGCTGGCCCCCTGGGCGTACACCCGGTCGTCGTAGAGGTCCACGTCAGGAGGGAGGTCAATTTCCGGCTTGTTGATGTGCAAAAACGAGTAGGGCTTGCCTTCCGCGAGCTTTCGCGCTTCTTCGGAGGAAACCACGTCGTACGGAGGCGCCGCCACTTGGGCTGCCAGCTCCGGGCGGGGACGTAGCGCGCGAAACGGTCGAACATCGGACATAAGCACACCTCCCGACGGATCCCCGTCGCTTGCGAAATCTATCACGAAGTTCCCAGGTGCTACAAGGGCTTTTGGGGTCTCCTAGCCCGGAAACGGCGGCGCTAAACGTCGGCGAGCCGATCGTAAACCCAGGCCAAGTGCCGCAGCCACGCAGCGGGGTCCGGATGGAGCTCCTCTTCCAGCAGACGGAAGCGCCAGTTGCCGGAGGCGGTCCCCGGCCGGTTCAGCCGGCAGGATGAAGGCAAGCCCAAAACGTCCTGCATGGGGAGGATGGCGAGGTTGGCCACCGAAGCCATCGCCAGGCGGATCAAAGCCCGGTGGGGCGGCTCATCGTTGCCGGCATAAACGCGGAAAAAGGCGCGCACTTCCTCGGTTGCTTCCTCTTCCCACCAGCCCTGGGCGGTGTTGTTGTCGTGGGTGCCGGTGTAAACCACCAGGTTTTGCCGGTGAAAGTGCGGGAGAAACCTGGAGCGGCTCCCGGGGTCAAAGGCAAACTGCAGCACCGCCATGCCCGGAATGCCCAGGCAGTCCCGCAGTTTTTCCACGTCCTCGGTGATGTGCCCCAAATCTTCGGCAATGAGGGGAAGATCGTGTCCCAGGGAGCGGAAGAGCTCCTCCCCGGGGCTGGGCACCCACGCTCCGTGGCGGGCTGTGGGTTCTCCGGCGGGCACCTCCCAGGCCGCCGCAAAACCCCGGAAGTGATCCAGGCGCACCAGGTCGTAAAGCGCCAGGGCCCGCTGCAGGCGGGCACGCCACCAGGCAAAGCCGCTTTCCTGATGGGCTTCCCAGCGGTAGGTGGGGTTTCCCCACAGCTGGCCGTCGGGGGAAAAGTAGTCCGGGGGGACGCCGGCCACCGCCAGAGGACGAAGGTCAGGGCCCAGCTTGAAAAGCTCCGGGTGGGCCCATACGTCGGCGGAGTCCAGGGCCACGTAGAACGGCACATCGCCGATGATCTGGATGGGGGAAAGCTCCCTCCGCAGCGCCTGCCACTGCAGCTCAAAGAGCAACTGCTCAAACTTCACCTGCTCGATGCGCTGGGAGTTTTGGGCGGCAAAGCGCTGGAGAGCGGCAGGCTTACGGTGGGCCAGCTCCTCGGGCCAGAGCCAGAAGGGCTGGTCGCCAAAGGCCTTTTTTGCTACCGAAAAGAGCGCCCAATCCTCCAGCCACCAGGCCTCCCGCTCCCCAAAAGCGGTAAATTCCGCGGCACGCCAGCCTGTTTTTTGAAAACGGGCAAAAGCCAGGTCCAAAAGCCGCTGGCGCAGCGGAGAAAGCTCGTACTGGGCCCAGCGGGTGCCGGCGGGCATGCCTTCCAGCTCTTCCGGCGCCAGCAGGCCCTCCCGGCAGAGCAGCTCGGGGCTCACCAAAAGGGGGTTTCCGGCAAAGCTCGAAGGGGAAGAGTAAGGCGAAAACCCCGGTCCTGGCGGGTTTAGAGGGAGCACCTGCCAAAAGCGGGCTCCCGCGCTTTTAAGGAACGACCCGAAGTTGCGGGCCTGAGGGCCAAAATCGCCAAAGAGGGGGCTTGCTGGCAGCGAGGTTACCGGCAAAAGCACCCCAAAAGAACGGGTCCAGCGCATGCCCGATGCTAGCATTTGCCGCCAGCGTGGCTGGCAGAAGAGGGGAGCTCCTTTGGCTTCGTGGGCTGAGACCTTTGCCCAGTACCTGCCGTTGGTGGATGATCCTTCGGCTTTCCTTTCGGCGCTTTCTTCGCCGTTGCCGGTGAGCTTTTGGGTTAACCCGCTGAAGGCGCAACCCGAAGTCTGTCTTGCCTACCTGCAAAGCGTGGGCGTTGTTCCCGAGCCGGTGAGCTGGTATCCCGGCGCTTACCGGGTGCGGGGCTGGGAGCGTCCTGGGGCAACGCTGGCCTTTTTGGCCGGGTGGTACTACGTGCAGGAGGAAATTGCGCTCACCGCAGTGGTGGCCCTGGACCCGCAACCGGGCGAGAGGATCGTGGACCTCTGCGCCTCCCCTGGGGGCAAAACCGCGCAAATTGCCTTAAAGGTAGGGCCCCAGGGCCTGGTGGTGGCCAACGAAGCGCAAATGGATCGCCTTTCCGGTTTGCGCGCCACCGTGGATCGCATGGGGCTTTTAAACGTGGTGGTTACCTGGGGGGATGGCCGCTGGGTGCCGCTGGCCGAAGGGCAATGGGACCGGGTGCTTCTGGATGCGCCGTGCACCGGAGAGGGTACCGTGCGCAAGCCGGTGAAGAGCTTTAAGGCGGCGCCGGAGGGCTTTCGCCGGACGGTGCAGGCGCTGCAAAAAAAGCTCCTCCAGCGGGCTCTGGCTTTGGCCAAGCCGGGAGGCGTGGTGGTTTACAGCACCTGCACCTTTTCCCCCGACGAAAACGAGGCGGTTTTGGATGCGGCCCTGGGTGACTGGGGCTACGTGGAGCCCTTTGAGATCCCCGGGTTGCAATCCGCCCCGGGGATCACGGCCTGGCAGGGGAAAAGCTTCCGCCCCGATGTGGTTCACGCCAAGCGGTTCTGGCCGCACCTCAACGACACCGGCGGGTTTTTCGTAGCCCGCATTCGCCGCACCGATGTACCGCTGGCCACGGAGACCCGCCCGCTTTCAAGGAAAACCCCGGCCTTTGCTCCCGCGTCCTGGGAGCCGGTGGACACCCTGGCCCAACGCTTTGGTATTGAACCCGAGCTCCTCCAGCGCTATCGCTTTTGGCAGCGGGGCAACCGCCTGCTTTGGGTGGCGCTTCCCCACGTGCGGCCTCTCGAAGGGGTCACCGTGGAAGGGCTCGGCATGCCCTTGCTGCAGCACACCCCCCGGGGTCCCAAGCCCAAGACCTTTGCTTTGCAGTTCCTGGCGCCGCGGATTCGAGCCTCGGTGGTGGAGCTTGCCGATGAAGCCGCCGCCTGGCGGTTCGTTTCGGGACAAAGCCAAAACCTGGTGGCGGAAGGGGTTAGCCCCGGTTACGTGCTGGTGCGCTTTGGTGCCTTTGCCCTGGGCTGCGGGCTTTACGGTCGAGGTCAGCTGCACTCGCTGATGCCCAAGGCCCTGCAGGTGCAGGTGGGCTGAGAGTCGGTTTTCCCAGGGCCGCGTTTGGCCGCATTAACCTTTGCCTGGCTTGCGCGTACGCTAGAAGGTCGGAGGAGGGCATGGGTCGTTTTTGGCCAGTTCTGGGACTTGTGGGCCTCGTGGCCTGCGGGGGTGGACGGGAGGGAGCCCCCAGGGGCCCCCAGGCGGTTCGGGTGAAGGTCACCGCGGTAAAGCCCGAGGTGCTGGAGGTGCGGGCAACGGCGGTGGGCACCGTGGAGCCGGAGCACAGGGTGCTGGTGGCCGCCCAGGAAGAAGGGGTGGTGACCGAGCTGTTGGTGCGGGAAGGGGATCGGGTCAGAAAAGGGCAGCTCCTGGCCAGGCTGGACGACCGGGAGCTCTTGGCACAACTGGAGGAGGCGGAAGCGCGGCTTTCCGAAGCTTCCGGCCAGTGGCAGCGAGCGCAGTCGCTGGTTAAGGAGGGGCTTATTACCGCTGCGGAAGCCGACGCCGCCCGCGCCAGCTTCCAGGTGGCGCAGGCCCGGGTCAGTGCGCTGCGGACCCGCCTCTCGTTTACCCGCATTACCGCGCCGGTGGACGGTGTGGTGACGGCTCGGCACGTGGAAATTGGCAGCCTGGTGGCTAGCCGCTCCCCGGTGGTGGAGCTGGCGGCGGGTCGCATGGTGTTGCGGGTGCCGGTCTCGGAGCTGGATGTGGTGAAGCTGAAGGTGGGGGACCGCGCCAGCGTGGTGGTGGATGCCCTGGCGGCCACGCCCCTTTCCGCGCGCATCGAGCGCATCTTCCCGGCGGCCGATCCCGCCTCGCGTCAGGTGACGGTGGAGCTGGTGCTGGAAGAGGTCCCCGCCGGGCTGCGCCCGGGCTTTCTGGCCCGCGCCGAGCTGCTGTTGGAGCGCATCCCCAACGCTTTGCTGCTGCCTGAAACCGTGGTCATGCGCGGCTCGGAGTTTCCGTCTTTTGTGTACGTGGTGGAAGGCGATGTGGCCCGGGTGCGGCCGGTGCAGGTGGGCCTGCGCCAGGGGGGCAAGGCGCTGGTGAGCTCGGGGTTGACGCCCGGCGAGCGGGTGGTGGTGGAGGGGGCTTCGTTGTTGCGGGATGGACAACCGGTGATCGTGGAGGGTGAGCAATGAAAGCCCAGGAGCGTCGGGGGTTGGTGCATTGGGCCATTACCCACCCGGTGGGGACCATCACCATTTCGCTGGGGATTTGCGTGGTGGGTCTGGCCCTGGGGACCAACTTGGCGGTGGACCTCCTGCCCAAGATCATCTACCCGCAGGTGCGGGCTTCGGTGACCTATCCGGGGGTGGACCCCGAGGTGATGGAGCAAACCGTCACCAAGCCTTTGGAAACCCGCTTGGCCACCACCGAAAACGCCATCCTCATTACCTCGGAATCCTCGGAGGGACGCTCCGGCGTTGACCTGCACTTCTCCTATGGCACCAATGTGGACTTTGCCCTGCGGGACGCCTCCACCAAGCTGGACCAGGCGCGGGGCGCGTTGCCCCGGGATGTGGACCCGCCGGTCATCTTCAAGTTTGACCCGTCGCAAATCCCCGTGCTGCAGTTTGCGGTTTCCTCACCCACCCGCGATGAGGCCTGGCTCAAGCGCTGGTGCGAGGACGCCCTGGCCAAGCAGCTGCTCACCGTGGAAGGGGTGGCTTCCGTGGACGTGGCCGGGGGTCTTGACCGCGAAATTCAAGTGGTGGTGGACCCCGAGCGGCTGCGCTCTTACGGTCTCACGGTTTCCGAGCTTCTAAGCCGCATCCAGGAGGAAAACGTGGACATCTCCGGTGGCCGGGTTTCCTCGGCAACCCGGGAGGTGCTCACCAAGACCAAGGGGAAGTTCCGGTCGGTGGCGGACATCGAGCGGGTGCGCATCCCCCTGCGGTCGGGGGGCGAGGTGGCGCTCACCGATATTGCCCGGGTCCTGGACACCCACCGCGACAACCGCGTGTACGTGCGCTTGAACGGCAAACCCGCGGTGCAGGTGGCGATTTCCAAGCAGCCTGACGCCAACACCGTGGCGGTGGTGGATGGCTGCAACCGGGTGTTGGCCCGGCTCCACGCCGAGGGTTTCTTCCCCCCCGACGTGACATCCCAGGTGGTGGAGGACCAGGCCTTTTACGTGCGTGCCGCGGTTTCCGGCGTGGGCAACGCTGCGCTGGTGGGCGGTGCTTTGGCCATGGTGGTGGTGTTCCTCTTCTTGCGCTCCCTGCGCCGCACCGTCATCATCGGTCTGGCCATCCCCCTTTCCATCCTCGGGTGCCTGGCGCTCATGGGTGTTTCGGGCATGACCTTAAACCTCATGTCCCTGGGGGGCCTGGCCCTGGGCATTGGCATGCTGGTGGACAACGCCATCGTGATGCTGGAAAACATTGACCGCCACCAGCGCAGGGGTGAGGACGCGCTGGAGGCTACCCACCAGGGGGCAGCGGAGGTGGCCTCGGCGGTGGCCGCCTCCACCCTGACCAACCTGGCGGCGGTGGTGCCGTTCCTTTTGATTTCCGGGTTGGCGGCTCTCATTTTCCGCGAGCTTTTGTTGACGATTTCTTTTGCCATTTTGGTGTCGCTGCTGGTGGCTTTGACGCTGGTGCCCATGCTTTCAGGCCAGCTGTTCCGGCTGAAGGCGCGCCGCTCGCGCCTGGAGGAGGTGGCGTTTTTGCGCTGGGTGCCTGCGGTGGTGGAGCGCCTGGAGGGCCTGTACCGGCGGCAGCTGCCGTGGGTCTTGCGACACCGTGGATGGGTACTCGCCGGGGCTTTTCTTGCGTTTTTCCTGAGCCTGTGGGGCATGGGCCAGTTGGGCAACGAGTTCCTTCCCCCGGTGGATGACGGTCGAGTGCGGGTGTTCTTGCGTTTTCCGCCGGATACCTCGGTGGAGGTAACCAACAGGGCGGTGAAGGAAGCGGAACGGCTGGTGTCAAGCTTGCCGGAGGTAAAGCAGGTCTTTGCGGTGGCCGGTGGCGGCATTTGGGGGCGGGGCGTCAACGTCAACCCCGCCGTGGGGTCCATGGTGGTGGAGCTCACTCCCCGGCGGAAGCGGTCCATGTCGGCGGCGCAGTGGGTGCAAATGGCCCAGGAAAGGCTCAAGGAGCTGCCAGCCCTGAAGGACGCCCAGGTGCGGGTGTCCCCGCCGCGGATTCGGGGTCTGCGCACCGGCACCTCCACCGAGGACATCGAGGTGAAGATCTTCGGCGAGGATTTGGCCACTCTGGAGCGGTTGGGGAACGATTTGGCGGCGCAGCTGGCCCGCCTGCCAGGGCTCGTAAACGTGGACAGCTCCTACCAGCGCACGGCCCCGGAGCTGCGGGTGGAAGTGGACCGGGTACGGGCTACCACCCTCGGTTTGGACGTGGGGGAGGTGGGGCGCACGGTGCGCACTGCGGTGGGCGGCACGGTGGCCACCCGGCTCACCGAGCAGGACCGGGAGTTCGACGTGCGCGTGCGCTTCCCCCGGGAGCTGGTGCAGTCCGCCTCGGAGCTGGGCTCGGTGCCGCTGTTTCCCCGTACCGGCGTGCCGGTGCGGGTAAGGGACGTGGCCAGAATTTACGAAAGCTCCTCCCCGCAGACCATCCTCCGGGAAAACCAAAACCGCCTGGTGAGGGTCACCGCGCAAGCGCTGCCTTCGGTGTGGTCCACCGGCGAGGCCACGGCCGCCGTGCGAAAGGTGCTCGCGGGCTTTGCCTTGCCCGAGGGGTACACGGTGCGCTTTGGCGGGCAGGAGGAAACCATTGCCGAAAACCGGCGGATCTTCCTCACTATGATTGGCCTGGCAGTGTTTTTGGTGTTTGCGGTGATGGCGGTGCAGTACGAGTCGTTTTCGCTGCCGTTGGCCATCATGGGCGCCATTCCCCTGGCGCTGGTGGGGGTGGTGGGTGCTCTGGCGCTGGCAGGCCTGCCGATATCCGCCCCGGTCATGCTGGGCATGATCCTTTTGGCGGGGATTGTGGTGAACAACGGCATTCTGCTGGTGGAGTACATCGAGCTGCGGCGCAAGACCGGCCTGGAGCCGGTGGCCGCCATCCTCGAGGCCGCTCCCCTGCGGGTGCGTCCCATCCTCATGACCGTGGGCACCACCGTGGTGGGCATGCTCCCCTTGGCCCTAAATCCGGCCGAAGGTGCGGAGCTCATGAGCCCGCTGGCGGTGGCGGTGATTGGCGGGCTTACGGTTTCCACCGCGCTCACGCTTTTTGTGGTTCCCAGCTTGTACCTGGAGTTGTTCCGCATGCGCGAAGCTTTCAGCCGGCGCTGGCTGGGGTGAGCGCCAAAGGGGAGCGGTTGAAGCACCCGCTTAGGGGACCCGAGCGGCGCCGCAGTTTGCGCCCTGTGGCCTCCCTCCCAAGGAAGGCTTTAAGCGCGCGTTGTTGACAAGCAGGGCGGGGTGGCCTAAGATAGCGTCCCCCTGTGGGGGAACCACAGTCGGGCTATGCGGTTGTAAGGTGAGGAGCGACGGATGAAAACGTACGTGCCGAAAGAAGGCGAAGTCAAGCAGAGCTGGTACGTAGTGGACGCCACGGATGTGGTGTTGGGGCGGTTATCCACGCTGGTGGCCCGCCTGTTGCGGGGAAAGCACAAGCCGGAGTTTACCCCCGGGATGGATGTGGGGGACTTTGTGGTGGTGGTGAACGCTTCGCGGGTTAAGTTGACCGGCCGGAAGTGGGAAGACAAGCGCTACTACCGCCATACCGGCGACCCCGGCCATCTCAAGGAAGCTACCGCCCGCGAGTTGCGGGAAAAGACGCCTGAGCGTCTGATTCGTTACGCGGTGTGGGGGATGCTGCCTAAGAACCGCTTGGGGCGCAAGCTCTTGTCCAAGCTGAAGGTGTACGCCGGGCCTGAGCACCCCCACCAGGCGCAGCAACCTCAGCCCATCAAGGTGAAGGCGTAAGAGGGAGTGGGAAGCGATGATCCAGTACTACGGAACCGGACGACGAAAGACAGCCACGGCGCGGGTGTACCTGCGCCCGGGTACGGGAAAGATCACGGTCAACAAGCGCGATTTTGACGATTACTTCCCCAGCCGTACCTTAAAGATGATCATCAAGCAGCCGCTTTTGATCACCGAGACGGCTGACAAGTTCGATATTTACGTGAATGTGGCGGGCGGGGGCATTTCCGGTCAAGCTGGTGCCATCCGCCACGGGCTCTCCCGGGCGCTGGTGGAGTTCAACCCGGAGCTGCGGCCGCGGCTTAAGGCGGCTGGGTTCCTCACCCGGGATGCCCGCGAGGTGGAGCGCAAGAAGTACGGTCAGCGCAAGGCCCGCCGTCGGTTCCAGTTCTCCAAGCGTTAAGGCGAGGAAAGGAGAGAGACGTGGCATCAGTTTCCATGAAAGAGCTGCTCGAGGCTGGCGTTCACTTTGGCCACCAGACCCGGCGCTGGAACCCCAAGATGCGTCCGTACATCTTTGGGAAGCGCAACGGGATTTACATCGTGGACCTGCAAAAGACGCTGCAGCTCTTTGAAGAAGCCTCGGCGTTTGTGCGTGATTTGGCGGCTTCCGGCGGTACCGTGCTGTTTGTGGGTACCAAGAGGCAGGCCCAGGATGTGGTGCGGGAAGAGGCCACCCGCTGCGGGATGTTTTATGTCACCAACCGCTGGCTGGGCGGGACCCTCACCAACTTCACCACCATTCGTCGCTCCATCGAGAAGTTCAAGGAAATCGAGCGGCAGCTGGCCTCCGAGGATTCGCAGATGACCAAGAAGGAGCGAATCCGCCTGGAGCGGCTCCGGGCCAAGATGGAAAAGAACCTGGGCGGCATCCGGGAAATGGAGCGCTTGCCGGACGCCCTGTACGTCATTGACACCAACCAGGAGCACAACGCCGTGAAGGAAGCGGCCAAGCTGGGGATCCCCGTGGTGGCGCTGGTGGACACCAACTGCGATCCGGAGCTTGTGGATTACCCAATACCTGGGAACGACGACGCCATCCGCGCCATCAAGCTCTTCACCTCCCGCATAGCCGATTCGATCCTCGAGGGCTTGGCCATGATCGAGGGGCGGGAGGAGGAGGAGGTGCGGGCGAAGCTGGCGGCGCGCCCGGTGACCGTCAAGGAAGAGGAGGTGGCGGAAGCCGTCCTGCCTTCCTTGGATGACACGCTGGACGAGTACGACGAGACGGAGCTTTACGAGCGCTAAGGGCGGCGCTTGGTAACGGAAGAACAAGAGGCCCTGCTTTAAGCAGGGCTTTTTGGCGAAGACACGGAGGGGACAATGAGCGTTTCGGCACAAGCGGTAAAGGAGCTTCGGGAAAAGACCGGAGCGGGGATGATGGACTGCCAAAGGGCGCTGGTGGAAGCCGGCGGCGATATGGAAGAGGCCATCAAGATCCTTCGCAAGAAGGGGCTGGCGGCAGCGGCCAAGAAGGCGGGACGGGTCGCCAAGGACGGTTTGGTGGCCATTGCGGTTTCCCCGGACGGCAAGAAGGCCGGCATGGTGGAGCTCAACTGCGAAACCGACTTTGTGGCTCGCACCGAGCAGTACCAAAAGCTGGTCAAGACGCTTGCCGAGCAAGCCATGAACGAGGCGGTGGCGGATGCTGCGGCCTTGGCCGCACGCCCCTTTGTGGGGGACCCCGGGCACACGGTGGCCGAGGTGATTGCCGCCAACATCGCCACCATTGGCGAGAACATCGTGCTTTCCCGGGCCCTCCATTGGGAAGCCGGCGAGGGCATGAAGCTCGGCTCTTACCTGCACATGGGTGGCAAGATTGGGGTGGTCGTTGAGGTTTCCGCTTCGGCGGATGAGGAAACCGTAAAGGACATCGCCATGCAGGTGGCGGCGGCGGAGCCGCGCTTCGTGGATCCCGCTTCGGTTCCGGCCGATGTGATCCGCGAGGAAAAGGAAATTGCCAAGGCTCAAGCGGCTGCGGCCGGCAAGCCGGAAGCGGTGCAGGAAAAAATCGCCGAGGGCAAGCTCGCCAAGTTTTACGAGCAGGTGTGCCTGGTGGAGCAGCCCTTCGTAAAAGACCCCAACCGCAAGGTCAAGGACGTGCTGGCCGAGCGCGGCAAGGTGGTGGTGGCCCGCTTTGCCCGTTTCCGGCTGGGTGAGGCGGTGAGCCAGGAGGAGTGATGGCGCCAACGCCGGTGTACCGTCGGATCCTGCTCAAGCTCTCCGGGGAGGTGCTCATGGGCAGCCAGCCCTTTGGCATCGCCCCGGAGGTGCTGCCGCAGCTGGCGCAGGAGGTGGCCGAGGTGCGGGCTTTGGGGGTGGATGTGGCCATCGTCATCGGCGGCGGCAACATCATCCGCGGCATTGCCGCTACCGAGCAGGGTCTGGAGCGGGTCACCGGTGATTACATGGGGATGCTGGCCACCGTCATCAACGCCCTGGCGCTGCAAGACGCTTTGGAAAAGAAAGGCTGCCAAACTCGGGTGCTCACCGCCATTGAAATGCGGCAGGTGGCGGAGCCTTTCATCCGCCGGCGGGCCATTCGCCATTTGGAAAAAGGGCGGGTGGTGATCTTTGCCGCGGGGACCGGCAACCCCTTCTTTACCACCGATTCGGCAGCCGCGTTGCGGGCCAGCGAAATCCACGCCGACGCGCTGCTGAAGGGCACCAAGGTGGACGGCCTGTACACCGCCGATCCGGTGCGGGACGTGGGCGCCTGCCTGGTCAAGCAAGCCACCTACCAGTACCTCCTGGAGCGGGGGCTTTCGATCATGGACGCAGCGGCGGTTTCGCTTTGCCAAAACGCCAACATCCCCATCCGCATCTTCAACATCCGGGTTCCCGGAAACATCAAGCGGGTGGTGCTGGGCGAGGACGTGGGCTCCACGGTTTCCGATACCTCTTCGGGGCCGATAGAATGAGCGCGTAAGGCGCAAGGCGGGAATGGAGGGCCTTGAGGATGAAGGAAGTAATCAAGGACGCCAAAACCCATATGGACAAAGCGGTGGAGGTCTTCAAGGACGAGCTCAAGACCCTGCGGACCGGTCGGGCTAACCTGGGGATCCTGGACCACATCCGCGTGGACTACTACGGCACGCCCACCCCTCTTAACGAGCTGGCCACGCTGTCAATCCCGGAGCCCACGCTCATCCTCATCCAGCCCTGGGATCCTTCGGTGCTTTCGGCCATCGTTCACGCCATTCAGAAGTCCAACCTGGGGTTGAACCCGGTGGACGACGGGAAGGTGATCCGTCTGCCGGTGCCGCCGCCCACCCAGGAGCGGCGGAAGGAGCTGGTGAAGTTGGCCCACGAGTACGCCGAGCGGGCCCGCCTGGCGGTGCGCAACGTCCGTCGCGACGCCAACGAGGCCATCAAGAAGCTGGAAAAGGACAAGAAGATTTCCGAAGACGACATGCGTCGGGGCATGGACGAGGTGCAAAAGCTCACCGACGAGCACATTGAGGCCATCAACAAGATCCTCGAAGCCAAGGAAAAGGAAATCCTCGAAGTGTGAGTACTTCGGCGAAAACGAACGTGAGCCCTTCCCTTGGGCTTGTGGTGGTGGCGGCGGGGTCTTCCCGCCGCTTCGGTTCAGATAAGCTCAGCGTGCGTTTGGGGGGCCGAACCATCCTGCAACGGGCGGTGGGGTGTCTGCGCGCGGTTTTTCCCCAGGCGCCGCTGGTGGTGGTGGTGCGGGGCGAGGAGCTGGAGGCCAGGGCCGCGGAGCTTCGGGAGTTGGGCGTAAGCGCATTTGTGCCGGGAGGGGAGCACCGCCAGGACTCGGTGCGGGCTGGCGTGGAGGCGTTGCCACTGGGGGACGAGGCGCTGGTGGCCATTCACGACGGGGCCAGGCCCTTTGTTCCAGCTGAGGACCTGCGGCAGGTGGTGGCCGCAGCCGAAGAGACAGGGGCGGCGGTGCTGGCGGCGCCGGTGGCCGATACCGTCAAGGAAGTGGACCCCCACGGGCGTGTGCTCCGGACCCTCCCCCGGGAGCGGCTGGTGCGTTCCCTCACCCCTCAGGTCTTCCGCGTGGGTTTGTTGCGAAAAGCCTGGCAGCAGACGGGGCCGTCCCTGTGGACCGACGAGGCTTCCCTGCTGGAAAGCCTCGGTGTGGGGGTAAAGGCGGTGCCCGGGGACCCCAGAAACCTCAAGGTTACGCAGCCCCAAGATCTGGCGTTTTTGCGGGGGGTTTTCCCGCCTGCCATGCGGGTGGGGCAGGGTTTTGACGTGCACCCGCTGGTGGAGGGGCGGCCGTTGATTTTGGCTGGTGTCACCATTCCCCACGGGAAGGGTTTGGCCGGGCATTCCGATGCCGATGTGGTCCTCCACGCCGTCACCGACGCCGTGTTGGGGGCCTGCGGCGGCGGTGACATTGGCCAGCACTTCCCCCCCTCGGATCCCCAGTGGGCGGGAGGCCCTTCCCGGGTGTTCTTGGAGTTTGCGGTGGCCAGAGCCCGGGAGGCGGGGCTTTCGGTGGCCAACTGTGACGTTACCGTGCTGGCGGAGGAGCCACGGCTGGCCCCGTTTAGGGAGGCCATGCGCGAAAACCTTGCCGGCATTCTCGGCGTTTTGCCGGCTGCGGTGAACATCAAGGCAACCACCACCGAACACCTGGGTTTTGTGGGTCGGGGGGAGGGGGTTGCCGCACTAGCGGTGGTGTTGCTTGTCGGGGACTAACTGGGTTGTGGGCTTCCACGCGGTGGCGGCGGCTTTGGAGCGGGAGCCGGCGCGGGTGGAGGTGGTGTGGCTGGGAGAGGGGGTGGGTGGCAGCCGCGCGCGCACGGTTTTGGAGCTGGCGCGCCAGGCCGGGGTGCGGTTTGCGGTGGTACCGCGCCGGGAGCTGGACAGGGTGGCCGAAGGGGCGGCGCACAACGGTTTTGCGGCCCGCCTGGCGCCGGCGCCGCTCGCTGACGCCGAAGCCTTGCTGGCGACCGCCTCTCCCGTTTGCCTCTTGGGGCTGGATGGGGTGCAAGACCCCCACAACCTGGGGGCGGTGATTCGGGTGGCAGCGGCTTTCTCCCTGGGCGGGGTGGTGGTGGCCGGTCCCCACCCACCGCCGTTGGGTGGGGCGGCGGCCAAAGTTGCTGCCGGCACCTTGCCGCTTGTTCGGGTGGCGCGGGTGGGGGCGCTGGGCGATTTCGCGCGGCAGGCTCAGGAGGCCGGGTTTACGGTGCTGGGGGCCGATGCCCGGGGTGAGCCCGTGCACCGGGTGGAGTTGCCGGACCGGTTGCTCCTGTGCTTGGGCGGGGAGGAAGGCCTGCGGGCCAAAACCCAGCGCTTTTTGGACGGCGTGGTGGCCATTCCCATTGCCCGGGAGGTGGAGTCCCTCAACCTGGCCGTCGCCTGCGGCATCCTGGCTTGGGAGTGGCGCCGCCGCTGGGGCGAGACATGACCTGGCGAAAAACCCAAAGGTTTGTCGATCCACGGCGGCGACGCTGCCAGAGCCAGCTCCCGGCGGAAGTTCGGACCGCACCCCAGCTCTAGGCTCTTGATTTTTCCCAAGCCCGGTGGTAAAGTCTTCGTCCCTGTCGGTGTAGGTGTGCACCGCGGGAGATCTTTGGTAGTGTCGGAGGCGGAGGCGTGAGCGCAAGCGCTGGCGTAGCTCAACTGGTAGAGCAGCGGATTTGTAATCCGCAGGTTACGGGTTCGAGTCCCCTCGCCAGCTCCAGTGTTTGCGGTCGCATCCCGCGGGGAAGGTTTGGGACTTTGGTAGGTGCAGGCGTGGCCGAGCGGTCAAAGGCAGCAGACTGTAAATCTGCCGGGCTAAGCCCTACGGTGGTTCGAATCCATCCGCCTGCACCATTTTCTGGCGGGAGTAACTCAGGGGTAGAGTCACAGCCTTCCAAGCTGTTGGTCGCGGGTTCGAATCCCGTCTCCCGCTCCATTGTGAGGGCAACGAGCGGTTGGGCCCACGTAGCTCAGGCGGTAGAGCACGTCCTTGGTAAGGACGGGGTCACCAGTTCAAGTCTGGTCGTGGGCTCCATTGACGTTCGGGAGCAAGATGGCTGGCTAAAAAGCCGCCGAGGATGAGGAAGGGAAACAAAAAAGGAGGCAAGGACAATGGCCAAGCAGAAGTTTGA